>JACQXR010000073.1 GCA_016208585.1 candidate division TA06 bacterium
GCCGGGTTGGCCAGTCGGGCCAGGACGCAGCTCTTCAAAATGCCGTTCCATCGCTCATCGGCGCGGCGGGAACCGAGGATGTTGCCAAACCCCAGGTCATCGTATAGTTTGCCGAACACCTCGCCGATACCTTCGATGATCCGCTGCTCCTCGCGTAGATTCTTGACCACCACCGTGTCGGCGGTTTCCTGTTTGGGCTTGGATGATCCGTAGATGTCTTCGGGCGCCACCAGGGGCAATACCGGCTGCCGTTGGTTTTCCACCTCGACCAGGATGGCTTGGGCCAGTTGTTTGAGGGCTTCTATTTCGGTATCGGTAACGGCCTGGCCGATATGGCGGACGATCTTTTGATGGACCTTGTCCCCGCGGCGATAGGTCTCAACAATCTGAATCGCCTTCTTGCCGTTGGCTTTTTCTTTGACTCGTACAAACATGCCGGATTATAGCACAAACAAGCCCGCTTGTCAAGTATTATTTTCTCTGGGGCACTACATTTAGAGATGCTGAAATCCTTGCCGAAATACCAATAGGTTACAGTCGCCAGCGAGAAATAAGTGTCGAAGTCAGGAGAAAGGAACTACCATGAGAATAATACCTTTATTAAAGATTATTCTTGTCAAATACCGGTAAAATCTAAAACGCCGTTTTAGAATGAGGCGCAAGGCAAATAATACCTTGCGCCTTTTTTGTTTTTATTGTATGATTACAACAACGATAAATACTTTTCAACAATTCATGCTTTCTTGCAAAAAACACTTATATTTTCTCACTTTAGCATTAATACTCCTTCCTGCATCAGCCTTTTCTCAAGTCAAGGGCATGTGGGTGGTGCGCTATTCCCTGACCACTCCGGCCAGCGTCAAGAAGATCGTCCGCTCGGCCCACCAGGCCGGCATCAACCACCTGTTCGTGCAGTTCTTCGCCAAGGGCGAGGCCCACTACAATTCCCGGACCCTGCCCACCGCCGCCTGCGTCTCCAGGGACTTCGATCCCCTGGCCCTGATGCTCAAGGAGTGCAAGGCTTACGGCATCAAGATGCACGCCTGGATCAACGTCTATTTCATCTGGTCTTCCGATCAGACACCCCGGGACCGAAGGCATGTTTATTTCAGGAACAAAAGCTGGTTTGCCGCCGACAGCGAGGGCCGCTCGCTCAAGGATTACGGCCAGCGGGAGCTGACCAACAAAAATCTGGAAGGGATCTTCCTTTCCCCGGCCAATGCCGAGGTCAAGCAGTATCTAAGGGAACTGGTGCGGGAGATCCTTTTCAAATACGACGTGGACGGCATCCACTTGGACTATGTGCGCTACGGCAATCTCAACTATTCCTACGACCTTTCCAGCCGCAACGCCTTTTACAGCCAGTATAAGGTGGACCCCATGGCCTTATTCACCGGGGACCCGGCCTTAAAGCCCTACTGGGATACCTGGTACCTGTGGCGGATGTACAACATCTCGGACCTGGTCTCCCAGCTTAAGATGGACATCATCAAGTTCAATCCCTGGGTGAAACTCTCGGCCGCGGTCAAGCCCGACCCTGACGAAGCCCGGCTGGATTTCGGTCAGGACTGGCCATCATGGCTCTTGAACCGCTGGGTGGATTTCGTGGTGCTGATGGATTATTCCCAGGACACCCCCACCGTGCTGCGGCTGGCCCGGAAATCCATACGCTACCAAGGGGCGGGCCGGGTCTACGTGGGGCTGGGAGCTTGGCGCGACAGCATGGAGGGGATCATGGAGAAGACCCGGGAACTGCGGCGGGCCGGCATCAACGACATCGTGCTTTTTTCCTACGACGGCCTGGCCCAGCGGGGGATCAGCTTTGAGGAACTGAAAGACAGAGGCTTCTAACAGTGAACAATTGACAATGAACAATGAACGGTAAACAGTAAATGTAGGTTATCATGAATAAACAGAAAACGCTGAAATGGCTGAATCTGGCGCTGTTCGTGTTGTTTGCCATCCAGGCGGTGACCGGGGTGCTGGCTTTTGCCGGGTTGCTGGAGAATGCCGAGGCCGCCGGGGAACTCCATATCTACGCGGGTCTGGCCATGGTCATAGTTGCAGCGGTCCACCTTTGGCTCAATTGGGGCTGGGTGAGGCTCAACTTCTTCAAGAAATACGGGACATTTAACCACAAAAGGCGCAAAGGACAAAATAATCACGTTTAACGTTATTAGGTAGTAACGTTATTGCGCTTTTGTGCTTTTTTGTGGCCAATTCTTATAAAATGATAGTCCCCTTCGTTCAGGGAGCCAAAAGTTAATTACGAGGGAAGTGTGAAAAGATGCTCGTGACTAATATAAAACACAAGGACTTGTCATTCCCACGCAGGCGGGAATCCAGTACAACCACCTATGGATACCTGCCTTCGCAGGTATGACACTAGCAAGCGTGTAACGCAATCAATCATATTGTTTTAACACAATTCAAGAGGTCGTTTTCCTGAACCAATGGGACAGTCATTTCCTATAAAATCAAAAATCAGGGAGCAGTATGAGCCAGATAAGACGGCTGTTTGAAGAGGACCTTGAACGCTATGTCGACATAGTGGCCGAGGCCTATCCCGGCTTCAAGATCGTTTCGCCCGAGGACAAACAGAAGCTAAAAGAACGGCTGGTAAAACAGCAGGAAGACGACCCCGGCATAAGCTTCTGGGGACTGTTCCGCGACGAAAAGATGCTGGGCGGGATGCGTCTGCACGACCTTAATCTGCAGATGTACGAAACCCAGATCAAGGCCGGCGGGGTGGGCATGGTGGCGGTGGACCTGCTCCACAAGAAGGAAAAAATCTGCCGGGAGATGATTGCCTACTTTCTGGGACACTATCGCCAGAAGGGATACAACCTGGCGGCGCTTTATCCCTTCCGCCCGGATTTTTACAAAAAGATGGGGTTCGGCTATGGCACCCGGGCCTGCCAGTTCAAAACCCGGCCAGACCAGTTGCCCAAGGGTAATACCAAGAGTCATGTCAAGCGTCTGGAAACCGGCGATCTCAAAGAGTTTTTGGCTTGCGCCCGGCAGTTTGGGCGGGAGAGCCACGGGATGATGGAAAAGACCCAGGCCGAGGCCGAGACCCTGCTGAAAAGCCCGGAGTCCAAAGTCTATGGTTATAAAAAGGCCGACCAGGTGTTGGGGTATCTGGCATTTTCCTTCAGGCCGGCCGACGCCAATTTCCTGCAGACCGAGATGGTGGTGCGGGAGCTGGTTTACCAGGACCCGGAGGTCCTGATGGAGCTGATGACCTTCCTGCATAGCCAGGCTGACCAGATCAAGCAGATCGTCTTCATCACCCAGGACGAGCACCTGAACTGGCTGTTCGGCGACATCCGGGACGGCTCGGAGAACATGATCCCGCCGCTGTTCCAGCAGACCGCCACGGCAGGCTACGGGATGATGTACCGGGCGCTCACCGTCAGGAAACTGCTGGAGGAGATGCCGGGCCATAATTTCGGGGAACAAAACTGCAAGTTGAAGCTCAACATCGCCGACAATTTCCTGCCGGCCAATGCCTGCGAGCTGGTAGCGCAGGTGGAATTTGGCGCCCTGACGATAACAGACGAACCGGAATTTGACGTGGAGGTCTGGTTAGACGTTTCCGAGTTCTCCTCGCTGCTGATGGGAGCGGTGGATTTCAAGACCCTGCACCGGTACGGCCTGGCCCGGATCTCCGACCCGGCCTACCTGAATACGGTGGACCGGATATTCAGGGTCCAAAACAAGCCTGTCTGCTACACCTATTTCTAACCTTTTTGACAAAGCATCACTGCCCGCCAATTATTCGGGGCTTTGTTTTATGCTTGAATGCGGCATTATATTGTGATAAAATAAAATTTTAGGACTTGTAATATCCGAACTAATTTGCTGGCATCAATAAATCAACCAAAGGAAATATTTTGCAATTAGGCATCATGGGACTGCCCCGGTCGGGCAAGACCACCATCTTCAACGCTTTGACTAAATCCTGTATCAAGGTGGGCGGTTTCTCGACAGGACTTCGACACGCTCAGTCCGCTGTCTCGAAATCCGCCTGCGACGTCCACCTGGGCGTAGTCAAAGTGCCGGATCCCAGGTTAGACAAGCTGACCGCCATGTTCAACCCCAAGAAGAAGGTGCCAGCCACCATTACCTACGTGGACATCGGCGGCATGGCCAAGGGGGGTTCCGATTCCGGCGGGCTGGGAACCGAGTTCCTGACCCAGATGCAGAAGATGGACGCCATGATCCTGGTGCTGCGCGGGTTCGCCGATGTCTCCGGCGCCCCAACCCCGGTGGATGATTACCAGACCATAGCCACCGAGCTGCTTCTTTCGGACCTTTCCCTGGTAGAGCGGCGGATCGAGCGGGTCAAGACCGATATCAAAAAAGTAAAGCGGCCGGAGCTGGAGAAGGAACTGGCGATACTGGAAAAATGCCGGGTCCAGCTGGAGGCCGAAAAGCCTTTGCACGCGCTGGATCTGTTCCCGGAAGAATCCAAAGCCCTCCGCAGTTTCCAGCTTTTGACCGAGAAGCCGCGGCTGCCGGTGTTGAATTATGAGGAAGGAACAGATTTCGCCGCCCTGCAGAATTCCCTGGCCGCAGCCTGCGGCGGCGAAGCCACCGCTCTGTGCGGGACCATCGAGATGGACATCGCCCAGATGTCGGACGAGGAGGCCAAGGAATTTCTGGCTGAGATGAAGATCTCCGAGCCGGCCCTGAACAAGATGATCCGCACCTCGTACCGGCTGTTGGGTCAGATCTCCTTTTTCACCGTGGGCGAGGACGAGTGCCGGGCCTGGACTATTCCGATGAACACCAAGGCCCCCCAGGCGGCCGGGGCCATCCACTCCGACCTGGAACGGGGATTCATCCGGGCCGAGACAGTTTCCTATGATCACCTGACCGAATCCGGCTCCTATGCAGCCGCCAGGGAAAAGGGCTATGTTAGGCAGGAAGGCAAGGAATACCTGGTCAAGGACGGGGATGTGATCAATATTAAGTTCAATGTCTGAAATCTCTAATGTCGGGACACGGCACGCCGTGTCCGTACAGGAATAAATGAAGGCCGGCTTCGTGCAATTCAACCCTGCTTTCGGGCAGGTCAACAAGAATCTACAGACCATAAACCGGATGGTCACTTCAGTCAAGGCCGACCTGCTGGTGCTGCCGGAGTTGTGCCTGTCCGGTTACAATTTTGTCTCAAAGGACGAGGTCCGGCAGTTGGCGGAAACGGTCAATGGGCCTTCCATAAAATCCCTGAAACTGCTGTCCAAGAAAACCGGAACCATTCTGGTGGCGGGATTCGCCGAGAGGTCCGGGAACAAGATCTACAACTCGGCCATCCTGATCCGCTATTCGGGAAAATCAGACATCTACCGCAAGACCCATCTGTTCTGGAACGAGAAAAAGTGGTTCGCCCCGGGCGATACCGGATTCAAAGTTTTCTCCGCCGGCCAGGCCAGGATCGGCATGATGATCTGCTACGACTGGTTCTTCCCGGAAGCCGCCCGCAGCCTGGCCCTACAGGGGGCTCAGATAATTTGTCATCCGGCCAATTTGGTTCTGCCGCATTGCCCCCGTTCCATGCCGGTGCGGGCGCTGGAGAACAAGGTGTTTACCATCACCGCCAACCGGGTGGGCCGGGAAAAGCGAGGGCGGCACGATCTGCATTTCATCGGGCAAAGCATCATGGCCGGCCCGGATCAAAGCATTCTGGCCTCGGCCGCTGGTGAAAGTGAAGCCGTCAGAGTGATTGACATCGACCCCAAAGTAGCGGATAATAAGAGGGCGACCCCGCTGAACCAACTGTTTCGCGATAGACGTCCGGAATATTATGTTTGAAACGTTCAAAATGGCCTGCCCTGAGCAAAAGCTGACATGCCCTAAGAACGAATGGGTTGGAAACGTTATAAAAGTTGAAAAAAAATCTTACCATAAAACTCTCTGTCTTTGTGTCACTTTGATAAACTCAGTACACCGCTCTGTGGCAAAAAAAATATCCGACATAGGTGAGTTCGGCCTGATCAAACGGATTAAAAAAACGGCGGGAAGTATCCCTAAAAACAGGCGGGTATTGCTGGGTGTAGGCGACGACGCCGCATTGTTCAAAATATCCCCCGGCCAGGCCTGCGCCGCCACCACCGACGCCATGGTGGAGGGGGTCCACTTTGATTTGAGATATACCTCTTTCTACGACTTGGGCTACAAGGCCATGGCGGCCAATCTTTCCGACATAGCGGCCATGGGGGGGAAACCTTTACTGGCGTTAGCCTCGCTGTCTCTTCCCTCCCAAACAAGTATCAGGGCCATAGATCAGCTATATGCCGGAATGAAAACACTGGCAAAAAAACACCGAGTGGTTATCGCCGGCGGTAATATCGTCAAAAGCCGGGAACTCTCTATAACCCTGACCCTGTTGGGAGAATGCCATCCCGAAAATATAGGGTTGCGTTCCGGCGCCAAAGTTGGCGATGCGGTGCTGGTCACCGGTGATCTGGGGGCCAGCCAGGCGGGACTGGACATATTAAATTCAAAATTCAAAATAAAAAATAAAAAAATAGCGGAAAAGCATCTCAGGCCGCAGTCCAGGGTCCGGGAAGCTTTGATACTGGCGGACAATTTTAAACTGCACGGGATGATCGACATCTCGGACGGGCTGGCCTCGGAGCTGCACCACCTGTCGCAGTCCAGCAAAGTCGGCGTCATCATAGACCAGGGAGCCCTGCCGGTGGCCGCTCAGGCAATCGCCATCGGGCAAAAGCTGGGACGGGATCCCCAAAAATATTGTCTTTACGGCGGGGAAGAATATGAACTGCTTTTCACCCTGCCGCCCCTTGAAGCCTTAAAGGCAAAGGCCATGATTCAAAAACAGGGTACCGCCTGCGCCATAATCGGACAGGTGGTCAAGGGCGCCCAGGTCAACATTATTTCCCAAAACGGCAAAACCGAAAAATTAAAAAACCAGGGTTATACCCATTTTTAAGTTTAAAAAAAAGCGGGAGACAAAAATGACCTTAAAGCAGATCTTCTCCGTGGCCCAAAAGAACAAGGTGGAATTCGTGGCGGTAAAATTCGTGGACCTGCTGGGCAAATGGCACCAGATCACGGTTCCCTCCCACGAACTGAAACCGGATCTTTTTCAGCGCGGCCGGGGGACAGGCTTCGACGGTTCCAGCGTGGCCGGCTTTACCCAGGTCAAGGCCGGGGACATGATAGTGATCCCGGTCCCGAAGACCGGTTTTATGGACCCCTTTGCCCAGCTCCCTACCCTGACCTTTCTGGGCGACGTGATAGACGTGGCCACCGGAGAAAAGTTTGACCGCAATCCCCGCTATATCGCGGAAAAAGCCGAGCAGCATCTGATCAAAACCGGATACGCTCCCCAGAGCTTCTGGGGACCGGAGTTTGAGTTTTACCTTTTTGATTCGGTCCGTTACCGGAACCTGGCCCAGCACAGTTATTTTGAAGTGGATGCCCGGGAAGCCCATTGGAACAGCGGCCGGGACGAAGGTCCCAACCTGGGGAACAAGATTGCCCACAAGGGCGGCTACCATGCCGCCCCGCCCCATGACCGTTTTTTTGATTTCCGCTCCTCGCTATGTAAGACCATGGAACAGTGCGGGGTGCCGGTGAAATACCACCATCACGAAGTGGGCGGGGCCGGCCAGATGGAAATAGAAGTGATGTTTGACACTTTGACCAAAATGGCCGATAGGGCCATGCTGGTAAAATACATCGTCCGCAATGCCTGCTTCCAGGCCGGGCTGACCTGCACCTTCATGCCCAAGCCCCTGTTCGGCGAGCCTGGTAGCGGGATGCACGTCCACCAGTACCTGGCCAAGGATGGCAGCTCGCTGTTCTACAAAAAGGGCGGGCTGGTGAACATGTCCGAGCTGGCCCTGCATTATCTGGGCGGACTGTTGAAGCACGCCCCGGCCCTGCTGGCCTTCACCAATCCCTCCACCAATTCCTACCGCCGGCTGGTGCCGGGTTACGAGGCTCCGGTCAGATCCACCTACTCGGTGGGCAACCGCACTGCGGCGGTAAGGATCCCCGGCTATCTAACCGATCCCAAGACCAGGCGCTACGAATTCCGGCCTCCCGACGCCACCTGCAACCCCTATCTGGCCTTTGCCGCCATGCTGATGGCGGGGATCGACGGCATCAAGAATAAAATCCACCCGGGCCAACCGCTGAACAAGGACCTGTTCAGCCTGTCCAAGCAGGACCTGGAAAAGATACCGACCCTGCCCGCTTCTCTGCCCGAGGCTCTGGAAGCTCTGCGCCGCGACCACCAGTTCCTGCTGCAGGGCGGAGTGTTCAACCAGGACCTGATAGACATTTGGATCCAGCTCAAGAGCGAGGAGTCGGAGGCCCTGGCCTCAAGGCCGCATCCCTATGAATACGAACTTTACTACGACTGCTGAAAGTGTAAAAAACATAAGTTAGAAAAGGAGCCAAAATGAAAAACCTGAAAACGAAAAACCTGAAAACGATCGCAGCTGTTTTTATTGTCCTGTTGACAGCGTCAGCAAATCTCAACGCCAGCCAGAGGGTGGTGGTGGCCGAGGATTTCACGGCTACTTGGTGTAGCTACTGCCCTGATGCTGCCAAGGCGTTGGACAGCCTCTATCGGGTGGCGAAGGATTCATTAGTGGTCATCGCCTACCATCCCTCAGCGTCAGACCCTTTTCAGACCTTACCCTCAGTTGATCGGGCTAACTATTACAACTTAGAGTTTTATCCGACAGTATTTTTTAGCGGTGGATATACCAGTTCCCCTTCAACCGTAGTCGGAAGTTTTGGAGCCGGCACTTATGATACTTTCCGGGTAAGATTTGATAGTATAAAAACAATATCGAGCCCATATGAAATGGGACTATCATTTATCAGTTATGATGACCAGGCCAAGAGCGGGAATCTTTTAATAAAAATCAGAAATACTTCAGGAGTGACCCAAAACGGAGTCTTACAATTCGTTGCCCTGGAAAGGGGTATTCCTTATGCGTGGCAAACTATGAGTGAGATAGATTTTCTGGTTCGGGACATGATCCCCGATGCCAATGGTGAAGCTGTCTCAATTCCGGCAGGGGATAGTATTGCTATAGTTAAGAATTTCAACATAGGCCAGGGGTGGGCTTTTGGTAATTGCATGTTTGCCGCTTTCATCCAGACCGATGACCATTTGATTGTGCAGGCCGCCCAATCATCCATTGGGCCTTGCCTTATAACGGAGAACAATGTTTTATCGGAAGCGACCGGGAACAATAACGACTTTTACGAACCGGGGGAGACTGGCACTATTGCGGTTTGGGTCAAAAGCAAATGGGCTGATGTTCAGGGGGCCAAAGTAAGCATTACCAGCACCGATACTTTTATTAACATTACCAATGGAGTATTCAACATCGGCACCATGTCCGAAGGGGATACCGTCAATAATCAAACAACCCCTTTCGAGTTTCAGGTATTGCCGAATGCCGATATGCCCGAAGGCCATTTGGTGACGATCAAAATATCCAATGAAGTATATTACCCGAACCTGAATGATACTGTTATCGTATATGAAGATTCGGTGAAGTTTATGGTTGGCACTCCGGTAACGACCTACACCGAAAACTTTGAAAGCGGGCTGGGCAACTGGCTGGCCGGCTCCACCGTCTATACCGCCGGTATAGACTGGGACACCACCACTGCGGAATACCATAGCCCCAATACTTGCATCACCAATGCTAAGAATATTAATTATGCCAACAAGCAGAACCGCTGGATCAGGATGCTGAACCCGCTGGATCTGACCGGTTATTCATCGGCCGTTTTGACCTGGTATGAAAAATACGATGTTGCAGCCGGGGATTTCTGCCGCCCCGACGTTGCTACCGACAGCGCCGGCGCTGTCTGGAGCACCCTGGTGACGGGGTACAACGGCTCGGCCGGCTCCTGGCAGGCCCGCAAGGTGGACATTACCAATTACTGCAACAACAAGAAATATTTCCGGCTCAGGTTCAGGCTTAGCACCGACACCGTGAATGTGGCCAAGGGCTGGTCGGTGGACGATATAGCCATTGACGGCTACCTGAAAACCGGGGTAGAGGGAGAACCGGTCAATAACGCCCCACCGGTATCCATTCAACTATTCAATGCTTATCCCAACCCCTCCGGCAAAACATCTGCTATCAGTTACCAGATATCTTCAACCCAGCCGGTGAAATTAAATATCTATGACATTACCGGCCGGTTGGTGAAAAAACTGGCGGATGAAAAACAAAATCCAGGGAGATACCAGTTGATTTGGGACGGCACCGATAATCAGGGGCGAAGAGCCGCTACCGGCGTGTATTTCTACAGCCTGCAGACTGCCGAAGGAAGACAGTCTAAAAAACTGATATTGGTGAGATGAGAATAATAAAAACCTTTATCATCTGCCTGGGGCTGGTCACGGCGGTTTTTGGGACGGAATGCTCAGGGATCACCGGCAGCCTGAAATTCAGGACAACTGACGGTAAAAAAATATCGTTGGAAAAGTTGTTGAAGCAAGGCCCTTTGGCGATCTCCTTTTGGGCCACCTGGTGCCATCCCTGCCAGGAGGAACTGAAACACCTCCAAAACTTGCATCAGGTTTATGCCGACAGCGGAATAGGCTTTCTGGCGGTCAGTATTGATGAAGCCAAAAACCGGCAGAAGGTCAAGTCGCTGATATCGGGGAAAAAGATAACTTTGCCGGTGGCTCTTGATCCCGAACAGGAGGCCATGAAGGCCTTTGGCCTGACCGATGTCCCCGGTCTGTTCATCTTGGACCAGCAGGGAAACATTCTTTACCGGCACTTGGGATATAAGCCCGGAGATGAGTTGATGCTGGAAGAAGAGATAAAGAAAATCATCCAGCGCCCGGCTTTTGGTGACACCCTGGCTACACCCGAATCAAAATGATCGAATGACGAAGAAAAATATAATAATATTTTTTCTGCTGGCGGTCCTGGGCGGATGCGGGAAGAAGCTGCCGACCCCCTCCGAAAAGGCCGGGGAGCAGGCCGGCGTTCCCCGGAGGGTCTTATTAGAGCTTTTTACCACTACCTGGTGCACGAACTGTCCCGTGGCCGATAGCGCTGCCTGGGCTTTAGCTATGGAATCGGGAACTGACATAACTTTGGTAGAATACCATTTTACAGTTCCGGGAAGTGCCGATCCATTTATTTTTAACCAAGCCGATCTACGGGCGGCTTTCTACGGTATCGACGCCCCGCCGGTAATGGTTTGCGACGGTCTGTCTTTGTTGGGTGGCGCAGTAGAGTATGAGAGGACTTATCAGGATTATAAAACAGCTTTCAGCAACCGCCTGCTTTTAAAAAGCCCTATTTCAATCAACCTAAGCGGTCAAGCGCAGAACGGCGTCATAGATTATCATCTGGAGATAACGCCCCAGCAAAACATAATCCAGACCGACTTGCGGCTTTTGCTGGTGGTGATGGAAGACTCCGTCACCTATAATGCGCCCAACGGCCTGGACCTGCACCGGTTCGTGGCCCGGCAGATCATTCCCGATTACCAGGGGACGTCCATTGCCTTAAATTACGGGACAACCTTCACCAAGGATGGTTCCATTGCTCCGGATTCCGGATGGAACATGAACCGGCTGCACCTGGCGGCCTTTGTCCAAAGCTATGCCACCAAAGAAGTGCTACAGTCGGCCCGGCTAAGCCTATCGCTGCCGGCCTACGATTTTACGTTGACCGCGCCGGAGACCGTCAAAACGGTGAATAAAGACAGCACTGCGGAATTCGGTTTTAAGATAAAGAATATTGGCACCGTGGCCGATTCAACTTACTTAAGTTTCCCCGACAGCTTATCAACATTAGGGGTGCCGCCGATATTTTGCGACAGTGCCGGGTATTGTTATGGCCCCACTAAATGGACCAAGAAGATATTGCCGGGAGATTCTTTGACGAATTTTGTAATTCATGTCTCTGATTCCAGTTTTGGTTATAAAACATTCGTTTTAGCCCTGACTTCTAAAAATGCGCCGACGGTTAAAAGGTATTTAACTTTTCATATTGATGTGGTTTTGTTGCGCAAAGATTGTAAAAATACAGCATCCCCAGATAAATAGATGATTAGACAGCAACCTTATATGACACCGGCATACCTAATCGTCTTATGTATGTCGGCCGTACTTCGCCTTGACTTTGCGCCGTTTCTTTGCTATATTTGACCGGTGAGGTTTGAACCGGCTTACATCCGCCTGCACCGTTCAGGACAGCTTAAGACCAGAAGCCAGGAAGCCCGAGGCCTCATGGCTTCGTGTCAATTGTGCCCCCGGCAGTGCGGCGTGAACAGAATGGAGAACCAGAAAGGCTTTTGCCGCAGCGGCCGGTTGCCCATTGTTTCCAGCTATAATGCTCATCTGGGCGAGGAACCGCCCATCTCGGGCGCCAAAGGCTCGGGCACCATATTTTTTTCCAATTGCAACCTGGCCTGCGTTTACTGCCAGAACTGGCCGATCAGCCAACTGGGACAGGGACAGGAAGTGTCTTTTGATCGCCTGGCCGGGATGATGCTGGAATTGCAGGAGCGGGGCTGCCACAACATCAACTTCGTCACGCCTTCGCATATGACGGCCCAGATTCTATTGGCTCTGCCTAGAGCCATCGAGCAGGGCTTCAACCTGCCTCTGGTCTACAATTCCAGCGGATACGATTCCCAAAATTCCTTAAAACTTATGGACGGCGTGGTGGACATTTACCTGCCCGATATCCGCTACTGCGACCCGGAAGCGTCTAAAAAATACTCGCAGGCTTCGGACTATCCCGCGGTCTGCCGCGATGCTCTCAAGGAAATGTGGCGCCAGGTCGGGGAACTCCAAACCGGCCAAAACGGTCTGGCTCAAAGGGGAATGATAGTTAGGCATCTGGTCCTGCCCAACCGGCTTTCCCAGACCAGGGAAGCATTGACATTTTTAGCTCAGGAAATTTCTCCTTTAGTTCATCTTTCTCTGATGGCCCAGTACTTTCCCGCCCATCAAACCTCCGCCCTGCCGGAGATAGACCGCTGTTTGACCATCGAAGAATACCGGCAGGCCCTGGACTGGCTGGATGAGATGGGGCTGGAGAACGGGTGGCATCAGGAGATAGACGGCAGCGGGGGAGGGCCGGCGGATCGGATAGTAAGGGATCGATGACCAAAAAATGCTGGGAAGAAGTCCACTGCACCAGGGAAGACTGCCCAGTTAAAAAGAACCAGGAAGATTACTGCTGGCTTTCCGGGTCCAGGGTTTGCCTAGACGGACAGACCAGGGACATCCGGGAGCGCCTGCACCAGTGCTGCCGAGACTGCCCCCATTTCCAGAAAACCCTGGAGCGCAGCACCGGCAGGCGACTTACCGACGCTTCCCTGCTCCGGTACGCCAAGGCCAAATACGGGCCTAACAGTGCAAAAATCAGCGAATTTGTCTCCAAAACCGAAGGAACAAGACCCAAAAAGACCAAAAAGACGGCTCAATAGGCGGTTATTAGGGCTCAAAAATTGATTTATAACGGATAACTGGACGATGGACGTTCTAAAACAATATGTTTTTGAGCAAATCTAATGTGATTGAGAGGTAATCCATATGTCTTAGGGCAAAAAACAATGTATTTACGAGACAATCCATGTGTCTTAAGACAAAAGACAATGTGATTACGAGGTAATTCATATGTGCCTTAAGGCAAAAGACAATGTGATTACGAGATAATCACTGTGTCATAAGCCATAATCCATTATGATTGCCGGAAAATCCCAATGAATTGGGAGGCAATCCGTTTGTTTTGGGCAAAAGCTTGAAGTGGTTTTGGGATAAGGCATTTGGATTGGGAAAAAAGCCGATGGAAAATAGACGAAACAAATGGGCAAAGCCAGTATGGGCAATAGCGCCAAATAGTTTGATAGTATAGGAATTTCCATTTTTACTGTTTATGGTTCAAGGGCTTATAAACTCACACATACTAATTACCGCTTTTCATTATAACGTGGCTTTGTTGCGCAAAGATTGTAAAGATACAGCATCCCCTGATAAATTGATGATTAGACAGCAACCTTATATGACACCGGCATACCTATTTGAGCCAGGCGGTTGAGAATGGCACATCCAATTCTGACTTCGGTTTTTTGA
>JACQXR010000074.1 GCA_016208585.1 candidate division TA06 bacterium
GATCTACGCCGAGCTGGCCACCAACGAAAAGGTAGGGCTGGAAGTGGCGGCCGGCGCTTCGTTCGCTGGGGCCCGGGCTTTAACCTGCATGAAGCACGTGGGATTGAACGTGGCGGCCGACCCGCTGTTCTCCATGGCCTACATCGGGGCCACCGGGGGGTTCGTGATCGTCTCGGCCGACGACCCCGGCCTGCACTCCTCCCAAAACGAGCAGGACAACCGCTATTACGCCAAGATGGCCAAGATCCCCTGCCTGGAGCCTTCCGATTCCCAGGAATGCCTGGAGCTGGCCAAGCTGGCCTTTGAGCTTTCGGAAAAGTTCGATACCCCGGTGCTGCTGCGCCTGACCACCCGCATCTCCCATTCCAAAGGCATGGTGGAACTGGGCGAAAGAAAGGAACATAAGCCCACCGGCTATGTCAAAAACGTGGCCAAGAACATCACCATCCCGGCCCATGCCCGCAAGTTGCACGCCAAGGTGGAAGAGCGCCTGAAGAAGCTGGGCGAATACGGGGAGACCTTTTCCTATAACCGGACAGAGAAGGGCGATAAGAAACTGGGGATCATTACCAGCGGCATCTCCTACCAATACGCCAGGGATATATTCCCTCAAGCCTCCTACTTAAAACTGTCATTGACTTTTCCGCTTCCGGTCAAAAAGATCACCGACTTTATCAACTCGGTCGACGAAGTTTATGTGATCGAAGAGAACGATACTTTTCTGGAAGAACAGATAAAAGCCTTGGGCTACAAGGCCTCCGGCCAAAGCGCCTTTGAAAAGGTGATCACCGGAAAATCCAAAGTGCCTATCTTAGGCGAGCTGGATCCCACGGCGGTGGCCAGAAGCTTTAACCTGCAAAAGGAACCGGCCTATAAAAATATTGAGGTTCCGGGCCGGCCGCCGGTGCTCTGTCCGGGCTGCCCGCACCGCGGGGTCTTCTTCGCCCTTAATAAACTGAAGCTGACGGTTACCGGAGACATCGGCTGCTACACCCTGGGGATGATGGAGCCATTAAACGCCATGGACACCGTGATCTGCATGGGCGGCAGCGTCACCGCGGCCATGGGCCTGGAGAAGGCCTTAGGGCCCGAAATGGCCCAGAAGACCGTAGCGGTGATAGGCGACTCCACTTTCTTTCATTCCGGGATCACCGGACTGATAGACATGGTCTACAACAATTCTAAAGGGACGCTGATCATACTGGACAATCGGATCACCGCCATGACCGGGCATCAGCAGAATCCCGGCACCGGCAAGACCCTGCAGGGGCAGGAAGCCCCGATGGTGGACCTGGAGCAGTTGGTGAAATCCTGCGGGGTCAAACATGTCCAGTTGATAGACCCCCTGAACCTGAAGGAGACCGAGGCGGCCGTCAAGGCGGGGATGCAAAATATGCCTGCGGCTGGGCTGCCCGGCCATTTCGTTTGATAAGGCCAAGAAAAAATCCCACATAGATCCTTTGTACTGCATCGGCTGCCGGGTCTGCGCCCAGCTGTGTCCCAAGGAAGCGATGGGACGGGAAACAGTAGCAAAGTAGTAGAGTAGTAGAGTAGGGGTTAAAAGGAAATTGAGATGAATAAGTTTCGCGACCTAAAGGTATATCAAAAAGGAGTAAAATTTTCGCATTATGTTTATGAACTTACGTCTGGTTTTCCCAAGAGCGAGATTTTTGGTTTGACCTTCCAGTTGCGAAGGGCATCGTGTTCCATAGTATTAAATATTGCCGAGGGAGCGGGCAGCGATTCCAGCCGGGAGTTTGTCAGATACCTTGAGCACAGCCAGAGATCAACTTTTGAAATGATGGCCGGAATGGATGTAGCTAAAGAGATCGGATACGTTAAACTCACCGAATATGATGCTTGCCAACAGGAACTAACAGAAATAAGCGTAATGCTCAAAGGATTACAGCGAAGCTTAAAGAAAAAAACAATAACGTCAAACGTCCAACATTAATACGTTACTACGGCAGAAGAGAACATGAATACAGTAAATATATTGATCTGCGGAGTGGGCGGCCAGGGAGTGCTTTTGGCCGGGGACATCATCGCCGAGACGGCCATCGCCGGCGGTTTTGACGCCAAGAAGAGCGAGGTCCACGGCATGGCCCAGCGGGGCGGCAGCGTGGTCAGCCATGTCCGCTATGGGCAGAAGGTGAACTCGCCCCTGATCCAACAGGGCACGGCCGACGTCATCCTGTCGTTTGAAGAAATGGAGACCGCCCGCTATCTGGATTTCTTAAAGCCCGGCGGGATAGCGGTGATCAACCGGCAGCAGGTGGTGCCCATGACGGTGGCCACCGGGGCCGCCGAATATCCCCAGGATATTGTGGAGCAGATCAAAAGGCAGGGGGTAAAGGCGGTGGTCTGCAACGGGGTGAAGCTGGCCGACCAGTCCGGTAGCGCCAAGACCATCAACATCGTGCTGCTGGGAGCGCTGTCCAGGCATCTGGGCCTGCCGGCCGAAAAGTGGATCGCGACCATAGCCGGCCGGGTACCACCCAAGACGGTGGCAATGAACAAGAAGGCTTTTGAGCTGGGTTTGAAGGGCTGAAAATTACTTTGCCACCAAGGCTCAAAGGCACCAAACCAAATCGTGAATTGTAAATTGTGAATGGTAATATTTGTCTTAGTGCCTTTGTGGTGAAAAGAAAAGACTAAAGTGACTGAAAATACTAGCCTTCCGCCTTACGGGCAGATAGCTCCGATCTACGATATCCTGATGTCGGAGGTGGACTATAAGTCCTGGGCGGAGTACATCCTTAAACTGCTGGAACGAACAGGCATCAAGCCCGGCCAGAGCCTTTTGGACCTGGCCTGCGGCACCGGGACCATGAGCCTGTTGTTGGCCCGGGCAGGCTATCAAGTCGCGGGAATAGACCTGTCGCCGGAGATGCTGAAGGTCGCCCGGCAGAAATCAAAAGAACAAAACTTGGCACTGGAGTACTTTCAGGGGGACCTCCGGACCTTCAAAGCTGGAAGTAATTACAATGTAATTACCTGTTTCTTTGACGGCATCAATTATCTTTTGACTTCGGAGGATGTCGCCGCCTGCTTTACCTCGGTTTACCAGACGCTGGCTCACGGCGGAGCCTTCATCTTCGACGTTAACACCATACATGCCCTGTCCCGGTTCTGGGGCAACAACACCGAGATGCGGGAGGACCAGGGAGTGATCTCGGTCTGGAACAACCGCTATTTGCCGGCCTCAAATTCCTCGGAGCTGACCCTGACTGCCTTCGTTCCCAGGGGCGGGCTTTATGAAAAACTGGCCGAGCGGCACACAGAGCGGGCCTATCCGCTGGAGGAACTAAAACAGGCTTTGATCAAAACAGGATTCTTCCAAGTGGAATGCTTCCGTCAGAACAGCCAGGAGCAGCCATCAGAGGATACCAAAAGGGTAACGTTCCTGACCCGTAAACCATAAATCGGGTGCCAGAAAAATGAAATTCATAGCCGATCTCCACATCCACTCCAAGTTCAGCCGGGCCACCAGCCGGGACATGGACCTGGAGCATATCTGCGAATGGGCCAAGTTCAAGGGCATCGAGCTCCTGGGCACCGGGGACTTCACCCATCCCGGCTGGCTGAAGGAACTGCGCTTTAAGCTGGAGCCCAAGGGCGGCGGGATCTACCATTACCGGGGGGTCAACTTCATCTTCTCGTCCGAGGTCTGCTGCATCTTCACCAAGGACGACAAGGTGCGCAAGGTCCACACCCTGCTCTTTGCCCCGTCGCTGGAGGAGGCCGAGGAGATAAACGCCCGGCTCAAAAGCCACGCCGACCTGTCCGGGGATGGCCGGCCGATCGTGCCGGTCTACGCCTCGCGCCTGGCCGAGATGGTCTTCGAAGCCTCCCCGGAAGCCATGGTCATCCCGGCCCATATCTGGACCCCGCATTTCTCCATGTTCGGCTCGCAGTCCGGCTTCGACTCGGTGGAGGACTGCTTTGAGGAACAGACCCCCAACCTCTTCGCTGTGGAAACAGGGCTCTCATCCGACCCAGCCATGAACTGGCGGCTGTCTGCTCTGGACAAATATTCCCTGATCTCCTGTTCCGACGCTCACAGCCCGTTCCGGCTGGGCCGCGAGGCCTGCGTCTTAGACTGTCAGATGGACTACTCAACCATCCGCCGGGTGTTGAAGGACAAGGACAAAAGCCGCTTTCTGCAGACCCTGGAATATTTCCCCCAGGAAGGCAAGTACCATTACGACGGCCACCGGGCCTGCAACCTAAGGCTTTCACCAACTGAATCCAAAAAGCACAAGGGGCTTTGCCCGGTCTGCGGCAAGAAGATCACCATTGGGGTTCTGCACCGGGTGGAAGACCTGTCCGACCGCGTCCCGGGCCATGTGCCGGATAATTCCATTCCCTTCAAGTCCCTGATTCCGCTGGAAGAGATCCTGAGCCTGGCCCTGAAGGTCGGCACCGGCACCCAGCGGGTGAACCAGGAATACCACAAACTGATCTCCCATTTTGGCAGCGAGTTCAATGTCCTTTTGGAAGCCCCGATGACGGAATTGACCCGGGTTACTTCGCTGGTGGTGGCCGAGGCGATCCTGAAAATGCGGGCGGGCCAGGTTCATATCCTGCCGGGATATGACGGGGAATACGGAACGATAAGTTTTGATGAGGACAAAACCGAAAAGAAAGAGGCGGAGAAACCGGCCAAGGGCAAGACCAAAAAACAGATGGAGATGTTCTAAAATCAAAAATCAAAAATCAAAAATGGAATTTCCCGATAGAAACTGGGTCTTTTTTGACATCGGCAATGTGATCTTTTACGACCTGCCTTTGCTGGCCTGCATCTGGAGGCATTTCTATCTGACCTTAAAGGAGGCCGGGTGGCAGGCATCCTTTGGACAGGTGCTGGAGTTTCGGGAGCAGATACTGCTTTCGCGCCCGCCGGAGGACAACCCCCGCTGTCTGATTGCCCAGCGTTACGTCTCTCATATCTCGGAAAGCATCAGGCGCAAAGCGGTGGATGACTGGCATCACCTTTATCCCGGGGCCAATCACCCGCTTCCCGGCATCGCCAAGGTCATAGAACAGTTGCGCGGCAATTACCGGCTGGGCATCATCGCCAACCAGCCGGACCTGGCCCTGGACGAACTGGAAAAGCACGACCTCAAGCATCTGTTCGACCGGATCGTCATCAGCGATGTGGTGGGCTACCACAAGCCGGATGTCAGGATCTTTGAGGAAGCCCTGAAGCGGGCCGGCGCCGATCCCAAAAATTCCATCATGGTGGGCGACCGGATAGACAACGACATCCGCCCGGCCAAGTCTCTTGGCATGAAGACCGTCTGGCTGGACCAGGATTTCAGGGCCATGTCCTACCAACCCAAGGACAATTATGAGAGGCTGTATATCCAGAGTTATCTGAAGATCACCGGGATCGATCAGGGGATAAAAGGCCCGCAGGACCGGCCGGATGAGATCATTCAGACCATTGACCAACTGCCTGAGGCCTTGAGCCGGATCAGCGCCGGGAAAAACACATTGGCGGAGGCTATGACATGAAAAGGATCTGGGCCCCCTGGCGGATGAAATACATCAGCGGCCAGAGCCAAAAGGAAGAGCCGGGCTGCATCTTCTGCCTGAAGCCGAAGCAGAATAAGGACCAGGCCAATTACATCCTGCGCCGGGGCCGCAAGGCTTTCGTGCTGATGAACCTGTTCCCCTATACCAACGGGCACTTGATGATCGCGCCCTACCGTCATATTGGCGATTTCACCAAACTGACCGAAGCCGAGCTGCTGGAGATGATGAAACTGGCCCAGCTGTGCTGCAAAGCCATGGGAAAAACCATGCGGCCGGAGGGTTTCAACCTGGGGTTCAACCTGGGGCAGACGGCCGGGGCCGGGATCGCGGACCACGTCCACCTTCACGTAGTGCCGCGCTGGAGCGGTGACACCAACTTCATGCCGGTGATCTCGGACGCCAAGATCATCTCCGAGGGGCTGGAGGAGACCTTTGCCAAGCTGGCCGATGCGCTTAAAAAGGTAAAATGAAATATCTGAAATATCTGATACTGCTGTTACCGTTTCTTATGGCCGGGTGCCGGGAGCAGCCCCGGTGGATGAAATATCTGCAAGCTTGGCCGACCGCCAGGGTAATCTGATGATATCTTACTTCGGGCGGTACCAAAGCCCCATGATCATGGCCGGGGTTAAAGTTATTCTATTGTTTGACAAGAACCATGACCTGACCAAAATATTCGTTTACGAAGCGCCTTTGGAATGATGACCTCTAAAATACAGACGGTGGCGGTGGCCATGTCCGGCGGGGTGGACAGCAGCCTGGCGGCGGCCCTGCTGGTAAAAAAAGGATACCGGGTGATAGGTCTGACCATGCGCTTGTTTTGCTATGACGGGATCAACAACGAGAAGAACTGCTGTTCCCTAAAGTCCATCGAGGCCGCCCGCCAGGCGGCTCAACGTTTTGGGTTCCCCCATTACGTGATGGACTGCGAGCCGGAGTTCAAGGCTTCGGTGGTGGATTATTTCATTGAACAGTACCGGCAGGGCCGCACCCCCAACCCCTGCGTGGCCTGCAACCAGAAGATAAAATTTGGACTGCTGCTGAACAAGGCTAAGGGCCTGGGCTGCGAGCTGATGGCCACCGGGCATTATGCCAGGATCAAAACAATCAAAGGGCAACCGGCCCTGGCCAAGGGGAAAGATTCAAAAAAGGACCAGTCATATTTCTTATGGACCCTGACCAGGGAACAGCTGATCTCGTCCCTGTTCCCCTTGGGCGGCCTGGACAAGCAGCGGGTCAGGGAGCTGGCCACAGACTACGGCCTGGAGTCGGCCCAGCGGCCGGAGAGCCAGGAGATCTGCTTCATCCCCAAGGGCAAATATTCCGATTTCATGAAAAAAGAGATCGGCTCAAGGCCGGGCCCGATAGGGAACAGGCAGGGGCAGATTCTGGGACAGCATCAGGGCATCGCGAATTACACCATCGGCCAGCGAGGGGGCTTAAGGATAGCCCTGGGGCGGCCCCAGTATGTGGTCTCAATAGACTCCGCTCAGAACAAGATCACCGTGGGCGAGGACGCAGATCTCATGACCAATAGACTTCTGGCTACAGATGTCAACTGGATCACTAACCAGCCCAAAAGGGTTGTCAAAGCTGTGGTTAAGATCAGGCGCCAGCACGCCGGAGCCGAGGCAGTGGTGATAGCGCTTGACGGCCACCGGGCGGAAGTATCATTTAAGAACCCGCAAAGGGCGGTCACGCCGGGACAGTCGGCGGTATTCTACAAAGGAGATCTGGTGCTGGGCGGGGGAGTGATAGAGTCAAACAACAGCCAGTGGCACTAAAAGGAACGTTATGTTCAAGCCAAAATATTTTTACAACGATAGTATAGTCAACAACCTAACCCTGATTGCCGAAGCGCGGGCGGTTATTTTGAACGCTCCGCTGGTGCCCAAATGGGAAGTGTCGTTGCGCCGGGAGGCGTTGATCCATAGCGCCCATGCCTCCACCGCCATCGAGGGGAATCGGCTGACCTTGGAAGAGGTCAGCGCCCTGGCCCAGGGCCGGGACATCATGGTAAAACGAAAAGACAAGCAGGAAGTAATAAATTACCTGAAGGCTTTGGAAGATATCCCCAGGCATTCCCAAAAGACTGCCCTTGGTCTTCCCGACCTTTTAAAGATGCATAAAACAGTTACGACCGGGACATTGGATAATCCCAAGGACGAAGGCGCATTCAGAAATTGCCGGGTGGCGGTGGTGAATAAGGCCACCGGCCAGATTGTGTTCGAGCCGCCGGCAGTTAAAATGGTAAAGCCTTTGGCGGAAGATCTTCTAAAGTGGTTTGGTTCGCCTTTGGCCCTTAAAATTGACCCGGTACTTCAGGCCGGCATAGCCCATTACGAGCTGGTAAGGATCCACCCTTTTGTGGACGGCAATGGAAGAACCGCAAGAGTTTTGGCCTCGCTGGCGCTGTACAAACGGGGCTTTGACGTTAAACGGTTCTTTGCCCTGGACGATTACTACGACCACGACCGCCCGGCCTATTATGCAGCGCTTAAAAGCGTTAATAAAAATACTTTGGATCTGACCGCTTGGCTGGAATATTTTACCGGGGGCGTGGCGGTGAGCATTAAGGGCGTTAAGGACAAGGTGATGGCTTTAAGCCGGGATATAAAGGTTCTTAAGGACAAGGGGCAAATTGCCTTGACTGCCAGGCAGATGAGGATTGTGGAGTTCATTAACGATAATGGAAAAGTAACCAATAAAGACATGCAGGCCATGCTGAAGGTGTCGCCCCAGGCGGTGCACAAGGAGATTACCAAGTTAGTTAAGCTGGGCGTGGTTAAGCCGGTGGGTCTGGGCCGGGCCATGCATTACGAACTGGCGTAGGGTTGATGATTAGGTTGATGATTTGGTTGATGATTAAAATGACGGCCACCGGGCGGAAGTATCATTTAAGAACCCGCAAAGGGCGGTCACGCCGGGGCAGTCGGCAGTGTTTTACCGGGGCGACTTGGTGCTGGGCGGGGGAGTGATAGCTTGACAAAAAACAAAAATTAGAAATTAAAAAATCTTTAAGCGGAGAATGTAAGATGCCTAAATTCCTAAAAATCATCCTGATCATAGCGGCCGTGTTCGTGGTGGTATTCGCGGCCGCCGGGATCACCCTTAAAATGATCTTTACCCCGGAAAAACTGCGGACCCTGATCATGCCCAAGATCGAACAGGCGGTGGACCGCAAGGTCATGGTCAACAAGTTTTCGCTTAAGGTATGGACCGGGCTGGGGGTAGAGCTGGACGGGATAGAGCTGGCCAACGCCAAAGGCTTTGCCGACCAGCCCATGGTCAAAGTGGAATCCATAGTGCTCAAGATCAACCTGCTGGGATTGCTGAAGCGGCAGTTGGTAATTTCCAGTCTGGTGATCGACAAGCCGGAGATACTGATAGAAAAGGACATCAAGGGCGTCTTCAACTTCTCCGATCTGGTCAAGCCCGCGCCCCAAGGGCAGGAGCAGAAGACAGCCGCTCCGCCCTCGTCCTCGCCGGTCTCTTTGGCCATGCAGTCCTTCCGCATCAAGGACGGACGGTTCGAATTTGAGGACCGGCAGGGCAAGGTTAAGGCCCTGGCTTTCGGTATAAACGAGGAACTGAGTTTCTCGGCCGACCTCAAGCTGGAGAACATCCGGACCAAGGGGACGATCAAGGTGGCCGACATCTCGGCCGAGGCGCCGGGACTCAAGGTCAGCAAGATCTACGTCAACATCAACCACGACATCGCGATCAACCTGCCGAAGAAAATAGTCACCATCAACGACATCACGGTGGCCCCGCAGGGCATCGCCTTTTCCCTGGGCGGCACCGTCACTAACTTCGACAGCCTGCCCATTCTCGACTTGGCGCTGAAGACCTCCGCCATCGAGATCAAGCAGATCATCAACGCCCTGCCGCCGGAGATTAAAGCTCAGGCCAAGGACGTTCAGGCCACCGGTCAGATCGAGCTGGGCCTAAAAGTAACCGGGCAGATAGATCCCAAGGACCCCAGGTCCCTGCCCAAGGTGGACGGCTCCATGGCTCTTAAGAACATCGGCATCAAGTACGCCATGCTGCCCAAGTCGGTCTCCGACGTCAACGGCCAGATCGCCTTCAGCGAGAAGGACCTAAACATCAAAAACATCTCGGCCAAGCTGGGCACGGCCGGGTTTTCAATGTCCTGTTTAGTTCAAAACTTCGAGAACCCTTACGTCAAGGCCGCCTTCAAGGGAAATTTTGACCTGGGCGAGGTCAAGGACTACGTGCCGCTGGAGGAGGGCCTGACGCTGTCGGGAAAGATCAACGCCGATTTCAAGGCCGAGGGAAAGATCAAGGACGTCAACAGTTTTAAAATGGACGGAAAGATCGAACTCAGAAACCTGAACTTTGCCACCGCGGCCCTGCTGAAGCCGGTCAGCGACATGAACGGCACGGTGCAGCTGACCAAGAATCTGATTAACATCCCGGACATCTCCTGCAAGATAGGGAGGTCTTCGATGTCCTTCAATGCCCAGGTCAAGAACTTTTTGAGCCTGGTCCCGGAGCAGCCGGCCCCCAAGGGCGGCAAGGCTCCGGTCGTTTTACCCAAGCAGGGCAAGGCCGTGATTACCTTCGCCCTCAATTCCCCGCTTTTAGACCTGGACGAGATGCTTCCCCCGCCGCCGAAAGCCTCCGACGCCGCCAAGTCTTTGTCGGACAAGAAAGCGCCGCCTGTAATGCTGCCCCTGCCCGATATGCTGATGGACGGCAAGGTGCGGATTGCCAAGATCAAATTCCTTAAAATAGACTTCGACAACCTGGCCGGCAATCTGACCCTGGCCGACCGCAAGCTCAATCTGGACGGGCAGGTCAATGTCTACTCCGGCAAGGTGCGGGGCACGGTCTGGGCCGATCTCAACGATCTCACAAAAATTGAATACCGGCTGGGGGCCAACGCCGAAAAATTAGAGGCCGATGATTTCCTGACGGCCCTAACTCCATTAGACAACCGGATGCATGCCAAACTGGACGTCAAGGGCGACTTTTCCGGCCTGGCCCCGGACACTATTTTAATCAAGAAGACGCTGAAAGGGCAGGGCAAAGCCAGCACCGGGGAGGGCAAGATCACCAACTGGCCGATGCTGGCCGACATCCTCAGCTACTGCAATCTGAGCGAGACCCGGGAAGTATCCTTCCGCTCACTTACCATGGGCTTCAGGATCGCGGACGAGAAGATATATCTTGATGACCTGCAGATGGCCAGCAAGTTCGGTGACGTCAGCCTTTCCGGCAGTTCCAGTTTCCTGGGTTACCTGGACTACCGGGTGTCCATAACCCTGACCAAGGAGGAATCGGACAAGGTCAAGCTCAAGGGCGGCAACGTGGCCGGGCTTTTCACCAACAAGGACGGCCGGGTGGCGCTGGACCTGCTGGTCAAGGGGCAGTCACCCAAGCCGGGCATCGGCCTGGATACCCAGATGGCCCAGGCCCGCTTAAAAGGCAAGGCCCAGGAGGAGATTGACAAGGCTAAGAAACAGGCCGAGGAGGCGGCCCAAAAACAGGCGGAGGAACTGAAGAAAAAGGCGGCGGAAGAGGCCAAGAAGCTGTTCAAATGGAAGTGAAGTATCAGTAAATAAAACAGCCCTGCCGTGACGGCAGGGCTCTTCTTTATGGGTGCAAATGATCTGTGGACAAGTTTATAACATTTTATCAACTGCCCTTTTTATACCTACGATAATAAATATAAGCAAACATAACGACACCTATTATAGTAAGCGCAACAGTCACCACTTTAATGATTAAATTAAAACATTCACGCCAACCACTTTTAGCAATAGAGCAGTTATAACAACACAAAGCAAATAAAGCGGATAGGGTAACAATGCTTTCCATTTCCAATATTTCCAACTCTCAATAGTAAGGAGCTGTAACGAAATAATATGACTATTATAGATTTGGCAAAATAGTGTAATTCCAATCACCAGGGAACTTGTGTGGTTTTAGGTTTATCCTGGATAGTTGCTCATCTGTCAGCTTGATGCCCTTGGGGTACTTTTTA
>JACQXR010000075.1 GCA_016208585.1 candidate division TA06 bacterium
ATAAGGTTCTTTTACTTGGAGCGTGTAAGTAACAGGGTAGGTGCCTTTAGTGCAACCCCAATTAAGGAATGTGTAACCAATGGGACCTTTTGCAGTTGCATTGGGATCATAATAGCCGCTTATGGTGGCAGACGTGGGCGCTAAATATGGCCCTAAAACGGTATACTGAAAAACTGCACTGGCTGGATTCGAATACGGGAACCAGCCTACTTCCTGGCCTGTTGGCTTTACATAAACATGATAGATATATGTTCGCAATTGACAACCCGTCGCGGTTTGTGTGCCTGGAACTACTTCGCAGTACGGAAGCCCGAAATTAGCGTTAGCGCTTGAAAAACCATTGCTTCCAACGCCTCGACCCCACATCAACGGAACTGCAGTGAAATTTGCCGGGAAAGATACGGAAACCCGGACTTCAGAACGCTTAGCCCAATAAGTTGTGCCGTCGGTTAAACCAGAAACACCATAAAATTGGTAATCCATTACACCTGTTTCACTAAATTGATAGCCACCGCTGGCCGACCATTGATTTAAACAGTAATTGGGACCAAGCATCTCCAATGCCCTTCGGGCATTGATGCGGCCAGTGCCATATTCTTGATCCCATCCAGCAGGTCCTTTGTCATCCGCCGAAATCCGTATAATCTGTTCAATGTCGTCATTTGAAAGTGAGCTATTGTAACCTTTGAGCAACGATGCCAAACCAGTTACAAAAGGCGCGGACATGGAAGTGCCGGACATGTAATCATAGTATCCATAAGATGTGGAATACGGCACAGTGCTTATTATATTATTTCCTGGGGCTGTTACATCAATATGATTGCCATAGCAGGAACCTTGACCGCCAGACCAACCTGTAGCACGCACATCTGCTTCGTTTGTTGCACCCACCGCAATAATACCTTGACCAAACGCTGCTGGGTAATGAGGAACATTGTTATTGTCATTCCCCATAGAAACTACAGCGACCCGGTTAATTTTATACGCGTTTGCAAACGCGCCCCGCACTGTGGTTGAATAACGGGGATTCCCGCTGCCGTCGGTTAAACCCCAGCTATTGTTCAAAACATGAGCGCCAGAATTAACCGCATCCATTATGGCCTGGTATATCCCGACATCATCGGTATTATCTATTCTTTGTGAAATTATTTGGGCATTCCAATCCACGCCAGCGACGCCGATTGCATTATTCGTTTTAGCTGCAGCAATACCGGCCGTGTGGAATCCATGGCCGCTCCAACCCCAGCCTGCATCGCCGCTGACTTTGCCTGATAGATCCACATGCCAGTTTTCAACCCCGCCGTCTATAATGCCGATTTTAATAGAACTGCTCCCTTTGTAAATATCCCAGGCTTCAGGTGCGTCTATGTCGCAGTCATTGGTCTGGTTCAAGCCCCATTGCAATGGATAATGTAGGTCGTCGGGCGTTGCATAAGGCACGGCTATGCCGTTAGGCTCGGCATATAAAACCTCGGGTTGTTTGGACAACTGGGCGATAAGGTCATTCCTTTTGGCCTTATCGGCAAGCTTTATCGTATAGATATTACTTAAGTCAAACAATTTTATTTTACTGCCGTCTTCGGCTGTGTACAATGTGTCAGATATTTTGATGTTAGGGAATGTTAATGATACTGTAATAACCCCGTTGTTTTGTAGAATCTGTCCGATCTCAGAAGGCGAAAATTTGACATCGTTTAACGTTGCCTTCTCGGCCCCATTTACGGCGCCTATTTGGATTGTTCCGGGAAGGAATTTAACCAAGACCTCATCGGTGTAGTCATTGGTTTGCGCCACGGCATAGGTAAATGCCAGTGCGGCGATTAAGAGGATGACGGCGATCTTTTTCATGGGGTTATTCTCCCTTTCGTTACGGCGTTCTTCTACGCCAGTTATAGGTTAGTTGTTTCTTGTTTGTTCCGTCGGCGTTCATTATCCAGATTGAGCCACATTGGGGACCATAGCCTGAACCAATGTATGAATATGCAATTTTGCTGCCGTCAGGCGACCAGCAGGGTGCGTTTCCGCCTTCGATAGTAAGTTTAACAAGACCGGAACCATTTGAGTTCATCACCCATATTTGTGGAGCTTCTCCACTAGCGCCGGAACTCCATGATATTTTGGAGCCATCTGGGGAAACCTTGGGATTGTAATCCGTAGAAAAGTTATTAGTCAGCCTTAATGAATTTTGACCGTTTGAATCCATTATAAATATTTCAGATGAGAAAACATTACCACCTGGATAACGAATGTGAACGATACGACCATCTGGGAACCAATCGGGCATACGCCACTCACCTACTTGATGTTGACTTATGTCCTTTTTGTTCGATCCATAATTATCCATAAGCCAAATTACATTAGCACCTAATGAGTCATTGTAATTTGTATCCCAGGCAATCCTTTTACCATCCGGGCTCCAAGATGGGAAAAAGTTTCTCCCGCCCGTGGTAAGCTGAACGATATTCTGTCCATTACTATCCGCCACAAATATCTGTTTGGTCCCATATCCATTAAAAGCTAACTTGCTGCCATCCGGGATCCAATCCGGCAGGCTACCACCAGGCAGTAAAAACTTTCTTTCTGAACCATCGATATTAATTAACCAGATACCCAATGAGTCCTGGCTAAAATTATACCCGCCAGAGACCGAATCAACATAAGTTGTGCCCAGAGAAAAGTACGCGATTGTGTTGCCATCGGGGTGCCATGCCGGACTATCATCAATGATAGGATAGATTACCGTCGGCGGCTGCACGCCGCCGCCATTGGTTGGATTCTTTTTCCCGCATCCATATATGAATATAAGGGATGCAAGTATAACGAGTATATTTTTCACGGCGTTCTTCTACACCAGTTAAAAGTCAATTGTTGTTTGTTTGTTCCGTCCGCGTTCATAGTCCAAAGGCGGCCATCAACTGTGTTGCAATAAACTATTTTTGTGCCATCCGGCGACCATGCGGGGTGGTCGCCTCCGGTTTCTGTTAGTTTTATCGGCTTGCTGCCATCTGAATTAACTACCCAAATCCTGGGTGCTTGGCCATCTGCCTGGGAGCTAAACAATATTTTGGTGCCGGTGGGTGAAACTTTGGGGTAATAATCCGTATTATTGTTATTGGTTATTCTTATAGGATTTTGGCCACTCGAATCCATAATAAATATTTCAGATGAAAAGGTACTGCCACCCGGATAGCGAATGTGTACGATACGACCGTCTGTATACCAATCTGGCATTCGCCACTCCCCAACCTGATGTTGGCTTATATCCTTTTTATTATTGCCATCAGCATCCATTATCCAAATAACATTAGCACCCAATGAATCCATATAGCTTGTATCCCAAGCAATCCTCTTTCCATCCGGGCTCCAAGTTGGGAAAAAGTTTCTGCCGTTAAATGTAAGCTGCGTCAAACTGTCGCCTTCAGGCGCCATTATTTTATAAATATTTATGTTGCCCAAGTCAATGAATTGGTTTTTAACGGTATCGATTATCCTAACAGGGTACTCTAAAAAAGTGCTTGATGCCAGATTGCCCATATCGCTGAATTGCGGCGTCTCCGGGGTTGATTTATGATCCCTCTCATACAACCAGCTTTCGTAAACTGATATTTTCCCATCCCAATTTAAATCCGCATCAACTGGCGCTGGGTCGTCATAACTGGTGCCAAATATCGCCGAACCCCTCAAGCTGTTAATCAGATGAAAACTGTATTCATCATGGCGGTAACCCTTTCCGTTATATACTTCGATCTCCGGGTACGGTGAGTCGTTAAGTGTTTTATTATCGGCAACCCAGGCAACTTCTGTTTTGCTACACGCAGTATGTATAATGGTCCTATTGTTCTGTAAATCGTTAATAAAACCGCCACTAAAGCATTGCCCCATCCAAAATACCCTCCGGTCACATGGGATTTGGTCTACCATTCTAGCGAAAGTTGTATCAAAGATTCTATCGTCAAAAGTGCCCATAACAGCAAGGCTGACATGTTCACCAGTAGTATCTTCAGCTACACCATGATCACTGGTATAAACAAATAACGGGTCTTTTACCGTCATGGCTTTGATCCCCTGCCCGCTGTCCCCTGTTGCCAGCCAGTTGAATATGTTTGTTACGTCTTGGCGGTAAGCCGGATAATCTGTTATTAATTGTACTGAATCATATGTCTGTATTCGAGGTTGATACCTGGGGCTTGTGCTGGGGAAATCTCGTCCGTTGCCATAAAGAAAATGTATTCCATCATAGTCATTGTTAGCCTTTTTTTCGGGCCAATGGTAATTTTTATAAAATAATTCCCACATTAAATATGAATCGTTCCAAAATTCATCGCGCTTAACGGTGTCTTTTGCCGCGGCATAAGTTTCGGTTACCAATTTACCGGCCAAGCAGCCGGTTATTATTACAGCGCTTGGTTCGGCATGCAGAGGCGTGGTTATTGCAATTACTAACGCCAAGATAACCGTAACCGCCAATAAATTTACTTTTTTCATTTTAAACCCCCTTATTTTATAAGTGTTATTTTTATCAATGGTGTTTTATATGCGACATCTTTCATTACTATCTGGCAAAAATATACGCCGGAAGCAAGCGATGAATCGGGGTAATATTCATAAACGTGGGGTCCTTTGGTTTTATACCCTATGTCAGATACAAATACTTGCCGCCCCACAAGATTATATACATTGAGTCTTATAAAACCGGAGATTCTAACTTCATACGTTAATTTTATTTTATTCCTGGTCGGGTTCGGCGCGTATTTTAATATCAGAACCGGCGGCCAATGTATGCCTGTATCCTGTGGGGGAAGCATGCCACCCAAATAAACGGTATCCCAGCTATAAACTACCGTACTGCTATTCCGCCAGGCGACGCTGAACATTTTAGCGGAATTATTAAGACTGGCGCACACTGCACCTGTATACCTGTTTTTTATCAGTGGTTCAGGTGTTGACCATGAGGAAGAACTGTCTCTTTTCGCGTAATAAATACCTATGCCAGTATCATTTGCTGCATTCCAGAAGCAGTATATGTTATTATATACGGCCACTACTTGTGGGCTGAAAGCATTAAAACTATCATGTAAAACCCGGGGTGTTGTCCACAAATTATTCTTACCACAGGTATAGTAACCAGTATAACCAGTATCACGTTCTTCCCACACTAAATGGATTGTATCATCAAGTCCAATACTAATTCGGGGATAACACGAGTTACTGGTGGAAGGATCTGGCGGGTTTGGTTGCTTGCTCCAGCCTGTTCCATCGTTGATAAAATAAGTTAAGGGGTCGCCCTGGCTTAAACGGTATTCCATGGCCACTACATGGATATTGCCCTTGCTGTCAATTGCGATATCGGGCCAGGCTTTATCTATACTGCTGTCTGCTTCAAGTTGATATGGAACAGACCAAGTTGTCCAGTTCCATTTGCAGTACCAAACGGTATAATCACCACCGTGCCACACGGCATGTATATTGTTTTGTGAGTCCACTGCCATTCGTGTTCCATAAAAACCATTGCCTATTGGTTGCGGCGTGGTCCAAGCTCCACTGTTTTGGTAAGTATAATATATTTGCCCCTTGGTTTCATCGCTCCATCCTACAAAGGGCCTGCCGTTTTTATCAATCACAATGTTGGGGCTAGCGGAGGATACGCTGGGAGTATCGCCGGAAAGCCAAACAGGCGTTGACCAGTTGGTGTCCATGCCAGAAGAATACATTATCCAATGCGGCCCCCAATAATTATCACTTCGCCAAGCCTCCCATACTACATGCGTTTTGCCGTCTTTATCAACTGCAATAGATATGTCCGCGATAGCCGTTATGCTGGTATTGTTCTTGGATATGTTATATGGCGTTGACCAAGCAAAGGCCACAACGGGCAACAGCAAGAGCGGCAGGCTGGCAATAATTTTTTTCATAGAATGGTTTCCTTTTTATAGCTGTGAGTGTGTGCGTTTTGCCATAGCATTTACATTGTATAGTCTATCACAGCTTATTTGCATTAGTCAATCAAATACTTACTCATATTATATTGAAGCAATTACCATGCCAAACATTTGCTAAAACCGTTTTTTCACTTTTTAAATTATCTACAAAACCTCCGCTACGACATTGCTGCATCCAAAAAACACGCGACCAACATGGTACGGGATTTGCGTAACCGGCGAAAGTTGCATCTGTCATGGTGCCGTCCATCAGGGCAATAAGAACATCAGTGCCGCTTACTTGATCTCCGTGGCCGAAGGTATAGCAGAACAAAAAATCGGCATTCGTCATTTGGGGAATGCCTTGGGCGGCGTTGCCGTTGGTTAGCGAGGTGAATATGTTGCCAACGTCGGCAACATTGGCGCTGTAGTCTGTAATTTTAATTTGATTGTTATGTGATGCCTGATATCTTTCGTTTGATGTGTTATAATCCAGGCCATTGCCATATAAGACATAGATCTGGTCAGTCGGCCAAGACTTGTTTTTGTAGAGCAATTCCCACATTAAATAGGTATCAGTCCAAAATTCGATATAATTGTAAGAGATGGCGGTGATTGTCTCTGTAGTATTGTCATTGGCATGGTTGGTCCAGGTGTGCACCCCGCTTGTGGATTTAGAATTCGGAGTGTCCCCAGTGATAATGACCGCGCTATGATTGGCATAGCACAGTGTGGTGGCTGATAAAATTATCAGCACAACCACCGCCAGGAATTTGTTTGTCATTTTTGGATCCCCCTTTTTGATGGTTATTGGTTTTGTTGATTTATCGTGTAAAACATGGATGCAATCAATGAAGAACAATGAATTTCCTCAAAGGTGTGGCATGGCCGCGATTTTTTAATTTAAGGTTGTAAAAATAGACGCCGGAAACAAGCGAAGTATCGGCTTTGATGGTAAATTCATACGTTCCGGCATTTTTATAGCCGACATTGCGGGATTTGACCAATTGCCCCGCCATATTGTAAATAGTTAAAATAACAAAATCCGGCAGGCTGAGTTGGTATTTCAGCTTTGAACTGGTTTTGAACGGATTGGGCGCTAAATTGCAGATGGATATAAGAGGCATTGCCGCTGTTGAAACGGGTTTACCTTGTACAGCTGAAAGCGCTAACGTGTCATAGCTGTATTCAATTTGATCCAAATGTTCCCAGGCGGCACAAATAATGTTTTTGTTATTTGTGGCGGCCGACACTAAAAGGGTATGCATGGCTGTAGTAAGCGGCTGGGGCGAAAACCACTGTCCAGCGCTGTCGCGAACAGTCAGATATACTCCCACAAAATAGCTGCCGATGCCGGGGTTTAAAAAACAATAAACCTTTTTATTGATCACTAATATCTGAGGTGTCGGTGTTTCTATCGTGTCCATAAATCCAAGCGGCTTTGACCAAACATTGTTCTTGCCATAAGAATAAAAGCTAACATAGTGGCCTGGTGAACCCGGTATCCTTTCCTCCCAAACCAGATGTACTGTATCATTCGATCCAATGCTTATACGGGGAAAGCATGATTGCCCGGTAGACGTGTCCGGAGGGTTGGCCATTTTTATCCAACTGGCGCCGTTATATCTAAAATATGCCAGGGGATAACCCAGACTGGAACGATAGTCTGAGGTTATTATATGCGGGTAGCTATTGCTGTCCAGGGCTATGTCTGGCCAGGCCATCTTTATGTTGCTGTCGGGCGCCATTTCCACCGGCGCAGTCCAACTGCTCCAGTTCCAGCGGCTGTAATAGATACCACCGGTGTCAGAATCAACATGCCAGGCGGCATGAACCATGTTTTGCTTGTCCACCGCCATCCGCACCCCCCCATGTGCGCCTGATTGGCTGGCAATGGCAAGGGGCGTTGTCCAACTGCTGCCGTTAAAATAGGTATAATATATATTGCCGCTGCCCTCGTCGTGCCAGCCTACCAAAGGCCTCCCATTTGTGTCCAATACTATATTAGGCCCCAGCGAAGAAACGCTGGGAGTATCTCCGGAAAGCCAGATTGGGGTTGACCAGGTTGTATCTTGACCAGTGGAATACATTATCCAATGCGGCCCCCAAACGTTATCCGCCCGGTAGGCTTCCCATACCACATGCATTTTGCCGGTTTTATTCACCGCTATGCCCGGCTCGTAATCGGCAACTTTGGTGGTGTCGTTCTTGGAGATGTTATAGGGCGTTGACCAGGCAAAAAGAATGCTGGGCAATAAAAGCATTGCCACAAGTATTATTGCATTAATTTTTTGGATTTTCATTACTGAACTTTGGCAAAATTTCTGTTTTTGAAAGACCCCCTGGAATTACGGTTTTAACACTTTTCATAGACCACCTCCTTTTTGATTATTGCTTCGGTGATTTTACGTTTGCCAGCCCCGGCCGCTGGCCCAAAACACAAATAGCCCCGGCCTCCGGCATATGTCAGCCATATGCCAGAAAACCAGGGCCATGTTTAACCGGATCTCTTATCCGGCGGACCGAGGCGACTATCAGGCAGGCGGGAAGCCCCCCCCTGATAGATATCACGCCATGTTCGGATAAATTATTTCTGTTATAAACCTTCATGCGCCGCCTAAAACCTCCCCCTTAATTTAAGGAACGGTTTGCAAGCCCGCGGAATTCATTACCCTCGGCATTATACTATAAGATGCCGTAGTTGTCAATAGGAAAAAGAAAAAAGTGAAAATTATTTTCCGGCCTGGCCCAAGACGCAAAAAGCCCCGGCCCGTAGTTCCAAAACTGCGGACAAAGGCTTTACTATTGTCAAATATGCAAGCCAGCCCGTGGTATAACACTTTCTTAGCTTCCATGGAAAGAAAGCTATCAAAAACCGGGGCGTTTGTCAAGAGAAAAATAGGGGCCAAGACAGATCTGAAGAAATCTCAAGAAAAATCAAAGACTAAAGCGGCAGAGAGTGCAAGATATAGAGCAGTCTATTTGCTCAATCTTTTCAATTCCTCCAGCCAGCCCCGGACCACATCATAGCTTCCCTGCCAGAACGAGGCCGAGGACATGTCTATCCCCGCCTGTTTCAGTATCAGCTCTGGGCTTTGCGATCCGCCGTAGGCCAAAATCTTTTCTATCTTGGACACGAAGGAGCGTCCTTCATGCTTGTAACGGGCGAACAAGGCCATTGACAGGAGTTCTCCGAAATTGTAGGCATAGCAATAGAATGGGGTTTTGAATATGTGGGGGATGTAGGCCCACTCGCAGCGGAATTCATCTGCTACGTCCACCGAGGAGCCGAACTGTTCCTTGAGCATCTTCAGGTAAAGGCCGGAGAGCTGGCTTTCCCTGGCGCCCTGGAGCAGAAGCCGGTGGGCGGCGATCTCAAACTTGACGAAATAGGCCTGGCGCATCACGGTGGCGTAGGAATCCCCGATCTTTTCCAGCAGCATGGCCCGCTTTTCCTTGTCCGATTTGGCCTGGGACAGCAGTCTTTCAAAGACCAGCATCTCGGCGGTGGTGGAGGCGGTCTCGGCCAGGGGCAGGGTGGTTTCGGCGGACGAGACGGAATGGGCCGAGGCATACAGGTCGTGGGCCCCGTGGCCAAGCTCGTGGGCCATGGTCATCACCGAGGAATTGTCGCCGGAATAGTTCAGCAGGATGTAAGGGGTTATTTTGGGGGCGACCATGGCGCAAAAGGCCCCCGATTCCTTTCCCGGCCGGGGGTGGCTGTCAATATGACCGGCTTCAAAGATCTGCCGGGCGTTTTGGGCCAGGGCCGGGGAAAACTCCTTGAAGGTCTCCAACACCAGGGTTTTGGCCCGGTCAAATGGGATTTTGGCCTTTTGTCTTTCCAGCGGAGCGTAGATGTCATAGCGTTGCAACTGTTTTACCCCCAGCAGGCGGGCCTTTACCTTAAAATATTCCTGATAGATTCCGACATTATCAGAGCTTACCCGCAACAGGGTTTCGATGGCCTGGTCCGGAACCTGGTTGTAAAAATTGCGCATGGCCACCGCCGAATTGAATTGGCGGTCCCTGGCATCCTGGTCCCAGTCCTTGGCCAGAGCCTGATAGATGACGTAGAATTTGGAGATGTTGTCCTGATAGGGTTTGAAAAGAGCCTGGTAGGCGGCTTGGCGTTCGGCCGGGTTGGAACTGTAAAAGTAAGCCCGGATCCGGCTCTGGGTCTTGAATACTTTTTCTTTTTTCCCCTTGGGCTTGAAGCGGTATTCAAAGCCGTCGCTGACCAGGCTGTAAAGCTCAGTCAGGGGATCGGCCCCGGTGACCTTCTTGCGGGCCATTACTTTTTCCACCTCCTGTTCCAGGGTGTGGACCGCCCCCAGGCGCTGATAGGACAGGACGTATTCCAGATCGGGCACTGCCTTAAAAAGCCTTTGGGCGTTGGCGTCATCCAGCCGGCCCAGGCCTTCCACCGGCTTGCCCATCAGCCACTGGGTGATGGGGATCAGGGCCTGGGTGTGGCTGACCATCAGGTCCTGGGCCCGGGACTTGTAAAGCCGGGCATCCTGGGAATTGATGTCCGCCGACACCCAAAGGGAGCCGTAGGAGCTCAGGCGGTTGATGTCCTCCTTGAGTTTTTCGGTAAAGGCCGTCATCCGGCGGAAGCTTTCTTCAGGCATGCCCGGAGACAGAGCTTTAAGGTAGTCACCCAGCTTCGCAATGTTTTTTTCGGCGGCATTAAAAAACTCATCAAATTTTCCCCGGCCTACGATGTTATTCAAGTTCCACAGCATTTCCTGTTTGGACATGGCGATTGCTCCCTAAAGATTTCTAAATTCAAAGCGCTAAATTCTAAACCGGTTGTTAGAGTTCGGTTAATTGCTGAAGTTAAAATTTCACTCGGTCACTTTAACGGGATGAACCTTCCAAATTTCTCCGGCATACTGGGCAATAGAGCGGTCGCTGGAAAACTTGCCCATCCGGGCCACGTTGTAAATGGATTTTTTGAGCCAAAGATCGGGCTGTAAAAACGTTTGGTCCACTTCGCGCTGGCAGCGCAGATAATCGGCAAAATCGGCCATCAGCATATAACGATCGCCCTGGTTCAGCAGATTCTCAACCAGCGGCCGGAACAGTCCGGGCTCCTCCGGCGAAAAATACCCTCCGGCCACCATCTCCACTACTTTTTTAAGCCGGGGGTCGGAATCATAATATTTTTTAGGATCGTAGCCCTGCTGCCGCAGCTCCGAAACCTGGTCGGCCTTAAGGCCGAAGATGAAGATGTTGTCCGGGCCCACTTCCTCCATGATCTCCACGTTGGCGCCATCCAGAGTGCCGATGGTCAGCGCGCCGTTCAGGGCGAACTTCATGTTGCCGGTGCCCGAGGCCTCCATCCCGGCGGTGGAGATCTGCTGGGAAAGGTCGGCGGCCGGGACAATCAGTTCGGCCAGGCTGACCCCGTAGTTGGCCAGAAATACCACCTTCAAATTTTGGCCCACTTCCGGGTCGTGGTTCACCGTCTGGGCCACAGAGTTTATCAGCCGGATGACCAGCTTGGCCATGAAGTAGCTGGGGGCGGCCTTGCCGGCAAAGACCACGGTCCGCTTAACATGGTTGCCTTTGGGGTTCTGTTTGATCTCCTGATAGCGGGCGATCACGCCCATGATGTTCAGCAGCTGCCGCTTGTACTCGTGCATCCTTTTCACCTGGCAGTCAAACAGCGAGTCCACCGGCGCTTCAATCCCGTTGTGGCGGCGGATGTATTCGGCCAGCCGGATCTTGTTGGAGCGCTTGACCACCTGCCATTTTTCCCGGAACAGCACGTCATCGGCAAAAGGCTCCAGTTTTTTTAGCTGGGTCAGGTCTTTTATCCAGCCGTTCCCTATTTTTTTAGAGATCAAATCGGCCAGGTCCCGGTTGCAGGCATTGAGCCAGCGCCGGGGAGTGATGCCGTTGGTCTTGTTGTTGAATTTGCCCGGGAAAAACAAATTGAAATCCGGAAACACGGTGTTTTTTAAAATCCGGGTATGCAACTCGGCCACCCCGTTCACCGAATGGCTGCCCACTATGGCCAGATGCGCCATTTTCACCTGGGGATCGGGGCCGTCGCCGATTATGGACAGGGATTTAAGTTTGGCCTGGTCGCCGGGGTATTTTTGAGCCGCCTCGTTTAAAAAACGACGGTTGATCTCCTCGATTATCTGCATATGGCGCGGCAGCAAATTGGCCATCATGGAAACAGGCCAATGTTCCAACGCCTCGGGCATCACGGTGTGGTTGGTGTAGCCGAACACCTGGCTGGACAGGCTCCAGGCCGCTTCCCATACCAGCCCTTCCCCGTCCATCAAAAGCCGCATCAGCTCGGGAATGGCTATGGCCGGGTGGGTGTCGTTGAGCTGAAAGGCGGTCTTCTGGGCGAAGGCGCCGAAATCGGGATTGGTTTTCTTGTAGCGCCGGATGGCGTCCTGCAGGGTGGCCGAGACGAAGAAGTATTCCTGCTTCAGCCGGAGTTCCCGGCCCTGATAAACGTTGTCGCTGGGATAAAGCACCCGGGTAATATTCTCGTTCTGGTTCTTCTGCTCCACCGCCGCCACATAATCTCCGCTGTTGAAGTAGTTAAGGTCAAACTCCCGGGTGGACTTGGCGGACCAAAGCCTTAGGGTGTTCACCGTCTGGTTGCCGAAGCCCGGCACCGGCACGTCGTAAGCCATGGCCAGCACATCCTGGCCGTCCTTCCATTCAAAGCGGGGCCGGCCGCCGGGCCGGGCAACTTGCTCCACCCGCCCGTAAAACTTTACCGGATACAAAAACTCTGGCCGGGCCAGTTCCCAGGGGTTACCGTAACGCAGCCAGTTGTCGGGCGTTTCCACCTGCTGGCCGTTTAGTATCTTCTGGGAAAATATGCCGTACTCGTAGCGGATGCCGTAGCCGTAGGCCGGCAGTTCCAAGGTGGCCATGGAATCCAGGAAACAGGCGGCCAGCCGCCCCAGCCCGCCATTGCCCAGTCCCGCGTCCCATTCAAAATCCTCCAGCTGTTCCAGGTCCAGGCCCAGGTCGGCCATGGCGTCGTGGGCCGCCTCGCCCATCTGGAGATTCAGCAGATTGTTGCCCAGCAGCCGGCCGATCAAAAATTCCAGCGAGAGGTAGTAGACCCTTTTGGCGTCGCTGTGGTAGTAGGCCTGCTGGGTCTTGATCCAGCGCTCCACCAGCCGTTCCCGCACTGTCAGGGCCAGGCTGTTGAAGTAGTCCCGCTCGGTGGCCGAATATTTGTCCTTGGCCAGGGCAAAGGTCAGGTTGTCCCCGAACGAGCGCTTGATGGAATTCTTGTCCAGGCCCTGCCGGGAGACGGGGTAGGAATTGTTTTTTCCGTTTTCAGGCATCGGTGTCCTTGTTGCTGTTAGCTATAAGCTCTATGCTTTCAGCTTTTCAGTTTTTTGATGAAGGCGATGAGCATGCATTTGATTTCAATGATTTGAGCGGTCAGATTGTCGTATGTGGCGCCGCTTAGATAGTGCAGGTCCTTTGATAACAAAAGCTATATCAGGGAGTTCCGAACAGCACATCCTCAATGTTGTACGTTCCCAAACTCGGCGCGTTCATGAACCCGTGCCAGGCGGCCTCGGCGTAGCGCCCGCTCTCCAGCACGTAGAACAGCCACTGGTCCACATAGCGGGGGTCCTCCTGCAAAAAGCCCGAGCCAATGTGTTCCAGCCATTCCTGGTTGAATTTTTCGTGGGCCCCCACCGGCGGGGCGATGATGATGGGCAGGCCCAGCGCGGTGTAGAAAGACATCTCCGAGGGCTTGGTCCAGATGATGTCGGTCTCGTGCAGTTCCTGGTTGATGGCCGAAAAATAAGCCCGCTTGTCCAGGCCGTAGATCACCTTGATGCCGGAGCGGCCCAGGCAGTCGCAGCCCAGCCCTTCCAATTCCTTCTTGAAGTAGCTGGCCGCGTCCAGCCGGGTGCCGGCCACCAGCAAAAGCTTCAGCTTGCCCTGGTCAATTTTGTTTTTAAGCGCCCGGACGATGGTGATGCCGATCTCGGACTGGGCCCCGGCCCCGCCCACCATGTAGCACAGGGTCACCGGGCGTTTGCTCTTTTCCTTGACGTCGCCCAGATATTTTTTGATCACCTCGCGGTAGACCGAGATGAATTTATTGTTGGGGTCCAACGTGGGCAATCGCTCCAGCAGGTCGTGCTTTAAGACGGCCTGATCCCGTCCCCCGATGTTTTCCCGGGGCAGGGGAAAGCCGGTCATGATTATCCGATCTTCGGGTACACCATACTGCCGCAGGCGCATGGTAGCGTGGCGGGAAGGGGTCAGATAAGTTATTTTGGACTCGGCCGGGTTCTTGCTGACCCAGACCCGGTTCATGTCGGTGTCGGTGATGACGCAGAAGACCCGCGGCAGTCCCAGATAATCGGCGGCCAGGGCCGGAATGAAATGGGTGGCGATGAAGGGCAAGCTTTCCTTTTTGATGTAATCGATCAGGCTGGAACACAGCCCCCATTTCTCGATCATCTTTTTCACCCGCCGCACCATGGGGGTCGGCCGGAAGTCCACCTTAAAGGGATAGAACGGGGCGATGGCCTGCAGACTGTCGTACAGCCCGAAGAGGAACTTGCCGATGCCGGGAATGGATTTAAGCCGCGAGACCGTTTCGTAGCCGATCCGACTCCATTCCCAGATGTTGCGCTCCCGGGGCGAGATCATCTGGTCGTTGTTGGCGATGATGATCCCCTCGTTGGCTATTGCATTCAGCGGATAGGCGGCCCGCTGGTGGCCGTAGCCCATGTCCACCGAGACCACCCAGGCCCGCTTGGCGCCTTCTTGTGCCGGCATAGTTCTTTAGATATTGGATTACGGATTACGGGGCCCACAGTTTAGCGTTTGGCGTTTTCCGTTCACAGTTCATTAATTACCTAACGTTTAATATTGTGCGCTCTACTGTATAGTGGATACCTGATACTGAATAGAGTATATGAATAACAGTATCAGTTCCTTTGTATCCCGGCTGTGAATTCATCAATTTCTCCGGCATACTGGTTCCCAGCCACCTGCTTGGTCTTCAACGCCAAAGTGGCCAAAGGCTTTTGGCCCAGCAGTTTTTCCATGCCCCTGAAGGCCCCATCGTCCCCCGAGCCGCCCATGGTGCAGAGAAAGGCGGCCTGCTTGATCTTTCCCTTGTTCTGCTCCAGATAGGCCCTGATGGCCGGGGTCAGGGTCCAGGCCCAGACCGGCGTGCCCAACACCACCAGGTCATAGGCTGCCGGGTCCTTCTGCAGCGGGCCGATGGTGGTGGAAATCTTGCGGATCGCGTCCCGCCCGGCGTACAGCCAGCCGATGGCGCCCTTGCGGCTCGTGGTGTCCACTATCTCTTCGGTGTCTGCTCCCAGCTTTTGGGCCAGCTCCAGGCAGGCCTTTTTGGTGAACCCGGTGCGGCTGTAAAAGGCTATTAATATCCTCATCGTTCACTCCATTATGCAATTTTCAATTTGAGATTTGCATTATTCACTGGATACAGAATATTGAAGTTAGAATATGATTTGAGTATTTGTGATTTTTGTGCCTTTTGTGGGAAATATCATCCCAGCAGCCGGTTGATGATCTCCACCGAATCCACCCCGGCGGCCTCAGCGCTGAAGTTGGTGATGATCCGGTGCCTTAAGACCGACAGGGCCAGGTCTTTCACATCGTCTATCCCCGGGGCCAGGCGGCCGTCCAGGATGGCCCGGGCCTTGGCGCCCAGGATCAGATACTGTGAAGCGCGGGGCCCGGCACCCCAGGCCACGTACTCCTTGACGAAATCCGGCGACTTAACAGTCTTGGGGCGGGTGCGGCGGCAAAGGCTGACCGCGAATTCCACCACGCTATCGGCTACCGGCACCCGGCGCACTAATTGCTGCAGGGCCACAATCTCGGAGGCAGAGAGCACCGGCTGGATGCTGGCCTGATAGGCGGAGGTGGTGCTTTTGACGATCTGGGCCTCCTCTGCGGCCGAGGGGTAATCCACCAAAGTATTGAACATGAAGCGGTCCAGTTGGGCCTCGGGCAGGGGATAGGTGCCCTCCTGTTCTATGGGATTCTGGGTGGCCAGCACGAAAAAGGGCTCGTCCAGAATAAAGGTGTTGCCCCCGGCCGTGACCTTTCGCTCCTGCATGGCCTGGAGTAGGGCGGCCTGGGTCTTGGGCGGGGTGCGGTTGATTTCGTCGGCCAGCACGATGTTGGCGAACACCGGGCCTTTCAGGAATTTGAAGAACCGTTTGCGGCTGCCCTGTTCCTCCTCAATTATATCCGTCCCGGTGATGTCCGAGGGCATCAGGTCCGGGGTGAACTGAATGCGGTTGAAGCTCAGGTTCAGGCTTTGGGCCAGGGTGTTGATCATCAGGGTCTTGGCCAGGCCGGGCACGCCCACCAAAAGCACGTGGCCGCCGCAAAGCAGGGCGGTCAAAAGCTCCTCGATCACAGGCTGCTGTCCCACGATGACCTTGGACAGTTCGGACGCGATCTGTTTTTTGGCCAGGGCCAGGCTTTCCACCGCCTGGAGGTCGTTTTTTTTGTCCAAGATGGCTGTTGCTCCCAAGTTGTTATTGACCTACTCAACTTTGGCAAAATCCAAAGCTGAAAATATCTAAGCATCAAACTCTCTAATAGTTTATCAGATTTAAATGCCATATGTCAATCATAAAGTCAGGAAACCAAAATCAGGAAATTTCCGTAAAAACAGATTGCTTTATCCCTAAAATAAGGTATAATACGGTTGCCCCGCGCCGTGAAAACCGGGTGTAGTCAGGCGATGTTATTGGCACGCCCAGCGCTTTAAAGAGGGAATTGACAAATCCCTGGGTTTGGCGCAATGGCAAATGGTATATCCCTTTGAGCTTCAGTCCAGTTTCAATGCCTACGTCCGAATAGACTAATCGTCCGCCTTGCCGCTGCGGGCCGCGATAATACCAACCGGAAACTATATCATCACTGATCCAAACAGTCATACTACCCCGTTGTTTTAACGCTTCATTATAGGCCGGCCAGTTTTTTATTTTATACCGGGCCTTTTTCTTGGTTTTATGTGTGATGCCTTTTTGATTGTTGAGCGATGTTTTCACCTTCTGGCCAACCCCGCCACTGGCGGGGTAACCTAGGGAAAGGAACCACGGGCTTTGCCCGTGGGGCTCCATTTTATACCGTGCTTTTTTCTTGGTTTTAGAGATGATTCCTTTTCGGTTGTTACGTGATGTTTTCACCTTCTGGCCCCCTTCGGTTCATTAATCTTGGCTAGATTATACCAAATTACCCCTTATTCACGCAACAAAGCCATATTGAAATATATTTCCATCAGAGACAACCATTGATTTATGAAGAGCAAAACTAAAATAATACTGCCGCCGATAGGCAGATACTCCGGACCGCATCCCGGCTATGAGTTCCATATCTCGGCGGCCGCCAGAAAGAAATACGACTGCGACGAATGGCTTTTTTCCTTTTCCGGGAACGTGATCCTGGCTGACTTCGGCGCTGCCCGGCAATTGGCACATGAAATGAACCGGGCCGGGACCAAGATCACAGTCGGGCAACTGGCCGCCATGGGGTTGATCGACGAGCTGCAGCACTATGTGATTGCCCAGTACCGGGCCAGGATAAACCAGAAAGTGTTTACCCAGGCGCTGGCGCACCTCGACCAAGACCTTTCCCCGGCTGACACAAGCGGCTGTCTGACCGAATTCATCAAAACCTTTCCCCCGCTATTGGTGCACCGCCGCCAGATCACGCCCCACGAATATCTTAAGGACAGCGCCGTCAAGGCACCGCACAAAGAGACATCTTTGGAAGAAATGTTGTTGCTGTGGGTGGCCAACCAGAACCCGGCACTGGAGCCGTTTGGCGAATTATTTGGCGACCAGCCGCTGCGGCAAAACAGCCGGTATCCTGAATTGATCGAGGCCCTGAAAACATTCTTCTCCGGCCAGCCCGGGTTCGGTCCGTTCAACCAGAACCTGATGGAGTTGCTGCTGGCTCCGGCCAAAGCCCATCCCCATTCTTTGACGGATCAGCTTAATTACATCAAGCGCTATTGGCTGAATATCCTTCCGGCAGAGATACTGGACCGGTTGTTCCAGAGACTCCTGCTGGCTTTGGATATAATTAAAGAAGAAGAAAAGATGAGAGGCGGCGGGCCGGGGCCGTCACCGGTGCTCGATTTCAGACGTCTTTCCCCGGGCGCCAAAGACGGTCCGGACCACGAGCCAAAAGCTTTTTCTCCGGACCTGGACTGGATGCCTAACGTGGTGATGATAGCCAAAAACGTGCCGGTCTGGCTTTTCCAGCTTTCGCAGAAATACGGATTTCCAATAACCACTCTGGATCAGGTCCCCGACCGGGAACTGGAACTGCTGGCCCGGCGGGGTTTCAACTCCCTGTGGCTAATCGGCATCTGGCAGCGCAGCCCGGCCTCCCGCCGGATCAAGCAGATGTCCGGCAACCAGGAGGCTTTGGCCTCGGCTTACTCGCTGTATGACTATTCCATCTCCCTTGAGCTGGGCGGCGACCCGGCCTATTGGAACCTGAAGGAACGGGCCCAGAGATACGGGATAAGGCTGGCGGTGGACATGGTGCCCAATCATACCGGCATATATTCCCGGTGGGTGGTGGAACATCCCGAATGGTTCATTCAAACCCCCCAACCGCCCTTTCCCGGCTACGCCTTCAACGGCCCCGACCTTTCGGAAGACCCGGCCGTCGGGCTTTTCATAGAGGACGGATACTGGAGCCGACGAGATGCGGCGGTGGTCTTCAAACGGGTGGACCGGAGGTCCGGAGAGGCCCGCTACATCTACCACGGAAACGACGGCACCCATCTTCCCTGGAACGACACCGCCCAATTGAACTTTCTGCTGCCTGCGGTGCGGGAGGCGGTGCTGGGGCAGATCTTAAAAGTGGCCCGCTATTCCTCCATCATCCGCTTTGATGCGGCTATGACCCTGGCCAAGCGCCACTACCAGCGGCTGTGGTTCCCGGAACCCGGTTCGGGCGGCGACATCCCCTCCCGTTCCGGCCAGGGTCTGTCCCGCCAGGAATTCGACCGGGCCTTTCCGGCCGAGTTCTGGCGGACTGTGGTGGATCACATCGCCAGGGAAGTCCCCCAGACCCTGTTGCTGGCCGAGGCCTTTTGGCTGATGGAGGGATTTTTCGTGCGGACCCTGGGAATGCACCGGGTCTACAACAGCGCCTTCATGAACATGCTGAAGCAGGAGGAAAACTCCAATTACCGTACGGTGATTAAAAACGTACTGGAGTTCAATCCCGAGATCCTGAAACGGTTTGTGAACTTCGTCAGCAACCCCGACGAAGAGCCGGCCGCCGTCCACTTCGGCAAGGGCGACAAGTATTTCGGGGTCTGCGCCATGATGTCCACCCTGCCGGGCCTGCCTCTGTTCGGCCACGGCCAGCTGGAGGGTTTTGGCGAAAAGTACGGCATGGAATACGGCCGGGCCTATCAAAACGAAACCGAAGACCAAGGACTGATGGAACGTCATCAACGGGAGATTTTTCCCCTGCTGAAAAAACGCTATCTGTTCAGCGGGGTGGAACAATTCGCCTTCTATGATGCGGTTTCGGACCAGGGTCACATCCATTCAGATATTTTCGCCTACTCCAACGGGCGAGGACAGGAAAGGGTACTGTTCATCTACAACAACCGGTATCAACGGGCCGCCGGATGGATAAAGGAAACGGTACGGCAGCGTCATGACGAAAACGACAGTTTCCCGAGCAAAAGCAGCCTGGCCCAACGTTTACATCTGACGACGGAAGGCTGGTATATATTTAAGGACGAAGCTTCCGGCCTGGAGTACATCAAACCGGCTGGTGAACTTTTGGAAAAAGGGTTGTATTTCCGCCTGCAGGGGTATCAGTACAATTTATTCTCCTCTTTCCGGAAAGTGGATAGTGAAGAATACGGAAGACTGTGCCGGCATTTGTCGGGCCGGGGCGTGCCGGACCTGGGCCGGGCTCTCTGGGAACTGAAGCTGGAGGCGGTCATTAAAGAAGTGACGGAGCTTTTCCGGCCTTTGGCGGCGGCGGATCTCGGCCGGGAATATTTTAAGCTCCCGGAACGGCAGGCCGCACTGGAGCAACAACAAAGAGCGGCTTTAAAAAGATATTTTAGCGAGGCCGAAAAGGTGAACGGGCCGTTAGCTGCAACCGGAGACATCGACCGGCAGGCGAAGGATAAGATCAGGTTGCTCTCCCGTCTAATTAACGGGCCTGATCTTAAAAATATCAGAGCCTCGCACGGCGGGCGAAAATATTTAAAAGCTGTTCCCGAGGCTGAATTATTGTTTACATTACTGAATGATGCCGGGTTTAAGTTTTTATACGCCGGTTTGCTGCAAAACACACTCCGGCAAGGCTTGGGAGACATTGCTTCCCGCGAGTTGTTTGGGAAAAAGGCCGTAGAGTCCCTGCGGGCCGGGGGCGTGAACCGTGATGTTTCATCTCAAATGTTTTTACTGTGGGAAAATCTGCCCTGCCCCGGCCTAAACACCAAGACTTTGATGGAAGACAATTCTCAGTTTAAATTGTATTTGAACCGTCCCCGGGTGCAGGAATTCCTGGGATGCAACCGGTACCATGATATATTGTGGTTTAACCGGGAAAAGTTTCTGATTCTATTATACTGGCTAACGGTGATCTCGGTTGTGGGGGAAGAGCCGGGCTTCAAGGCCTCCAGGCGACTGTTACGAATCTTCAACGTTGCTTTGAAGTATGCTCAGGCGTCCGAAGAATCCGGTTATGATTTCAACAAATTTATGAGCCTGATCTGACGATGGCGAGAAAAGCAAAAAATAAATTCACGGGCACGATGCTGGCCTTGGCGGCTATTATCGCCGCCGCCATGGTCATAAAGTTATGGCGGAGCGGCGGCGCGAGAATCGCCTGGCCCGGCTCTTCATCATTCTGCCGGGAGGCCGGAGGACTGGAGGCATTTAACGATTCTTTGACGGGGTTAAAGGACGACAGCCTGTTCGTCAAACGATCGTCCGCCCCTCCCGATTCCGGGACATATTATCAGATAGCGGCCGGCAAAGACAAATCTTATATCCTGCTGAACCTGCGCCTGAGCCGGATGGCCAAATCCTGCGGACTTAAGCCCGTGGCGGCCGAGGAAGACAGCAAGAAACAAACGCTGAAATTGAGTTATGCTTTTCAGAATACCCGGACGGTAAATATCCTGGTTAAAAGAAAAGTAACAGAAATTATCGCGGCCGTTCCCAAACCGCAGATGACGATCGTAATTTACGACTGGCCGCCCCAGGATTCAAAGACCGCCCGGGAATTTTTGAATTGTCCGCAGGCAGCAACCTTGATAATCAGGTCTGCCGTCAGAAATATCGCCAAAACTGTTCTGGCGGCCCTGCCTCTGGAACCCAAGGGATATCCCCGGCAGGATCCCGGCCCCGGCACGATCTTGGTGGATGACTCGGATCTTAAGATCAGAAACAAGATGGATCAGGCTTTAAAACTTTATCCCCAGGCCGCCGGCTTTTATGCCGTGGCTGGTTCCCGGGCGCTTGAGGATTCCCGGGTCTGCGACCAAGTGCTGAAATATTGTCTGCAAAAGAACCTACTATTCATGGAACCGCAGCCCACGGCCCGTTCTCTGGCCTCAGAGCTGACCGGACAAATGGAATGCCGGTATGTAAAACCGGACCTGATCATTGACGGCAAGAATTCACGCGCTTCGATCGCTGCACAATTGAATAAAGCACTGGCCGCCTGCCGGGAAAAGGGCCGGTATGTTGTCCTGGCCCCGGCCAGCCCGGCTTTTATCAAGGCCCTTAAAGAGACGGTGGGAGAAAAAACAAAAAAGGAAGTTGATTTTCCTTCGGTCTCCAAGATCAGCCAATGAAAGGTATCTGTTAAAGGAGGTTGTAGCAAGTAATCTTTGTAGATTGTTGTAACGCAAGTATAGAAACCCTGTTATTTGAGCCTCAATATATTTCTTTTATCCGCTTTCTTTGAAGAGGAAGCTCCAAAGTCCTCCACGGCGGATCAGGTGGCGGAGAAGATAAAGAAGCACTTGGCCGGAAACAACCTCATACCAACTACCATAAACGGGAAGATAACAAAGCCCTATTTTATGGAACTTTAAAAATGAACACCAAAAAACGTAAAATATACCAGGCAGAATACCGCAAAGACAATATTAAGTAGCTGTAAATAAATAAGCTTTACAAGTTATTATTGAGGCTCGGGTAAATTGTATAATTCCATTCTCCATGAAATCTTTCGGGCTTAAGGTTGACCCGGGCAATTTCTTCATTTGATATTTTGCGTCCGACGGGAT
>JACQXR010000076.1 GCA_016208585.1 candidate division TA06 bacterium
AGCCCACAATTTGAAGAAAACCAGCATATTGATGAGGGCGATGGGATAAAAAACATGAAAGAAAAGTGAAAAATACATACCGGGGATGGTGTATTAATTGGCCATCCTATGGCTTGTTTTCAACGGTTAGTTTTTCAGCGAAAACTATGTAGAGATCTATTAAATAACATTATAATGGGTATGAATTAGGAATAAAAAATGCAATGATAATTTACTTCAAGCTAAAGTGGTAAACTTAATAGTATATTTTTTTATGAACATTATATATAAATATAATCAATAAAACAATTAATCATATTCGTTTTATTTCGTAAGTTATTTAAACGCATGATAATGTAGGTTGTTTTTATCGTTGGCATGGTTTATGCAATATATAGTACTTCATAATAGCAACTATGCAGAAAATAAATGAAAATAAGTATATAGGATCGTTCCTGGAGCGATCGGTAAAAAGCTTCACTGCCTTGGATATTGTTTTTCATTATACCCGCCAGCCTAAGGCGCAGGAAACTCCCAAAACTATTTCTCAGTTGTTGGGCAAATGCCAGGATGAAATCACCTGCTGTCTGGAACAACTCGTTGAGCGTAAAATACTGCAGCGAATAAAGAAGAAAGGCGAGAACTGGTATCTTCCCAGCCCCGATGTAAAAAAATCAGAGATACTAAAATTGCTTAAACAGTGTTTGGACGACAAAGATAAAAGAATAAAACTGCTCTCGATGGCCTTAACTGCCATCCGGGAGCAAAAGCCAGTTAAACGGAGAAAAAATAATATGAAAAAATTAGCCAGCCTATTGTTTGGGGCAACGGCTCTGGCCTCTACGGCCTTGGCTGCCCCGGACACCTGCAAAATATTTTTGTGGGACAATGATGCCGGGGAAACCGCCCAGGAAGCCCCGGCGGCGGTCATGGACAGGAATACTAATTCCTGCTATGTCTGGGCCGACCAGCGCGCCGGTGACTGGAACATCTACGGCCGTCTTTGGGGTCGCAAACCGGAAACCCTGTCGGATGCTTACCTGGTGAATAAAAGCGCCAAGGATGGCCGGGACCAAAAAGCGCCGGCTGTGGCCGGCAAAACCGGCGAGTTCGTTTTCGCGGTCTGGCAGGATTCCACTTACGGGGATCCCTACTGGCAGATATACGGCCGCAAGATGGCGCCTGACGGCAAACCCCTGTCCGATGAATTCCGGGTCAACGAAAAACAGATTAAAGGCTCCAAATTCCCCAAGGTGGCCGTCAACGACCACACCCAGGACTTCGTGGTGGTCTGGCAGGACGACCGGGACGGCCAGTTCGATATCTTTGCCCGGCGGTTCACCTATAAATGCGAGCCCGTTACCGGCGATGTCAAGGTCAACGAGGACGGGCTAAAGGTAGGGCACCTCTATCCGGTGGCGAGTTTTACCGACAAGGGCATTGCCGTGGCCTGGCAGGACAACCGGGACGGCATTAAGAAAGCCGACATCTATACCCGTTATTTCACGCCGGACCTTTCGCCGCTGACTGCCAGCGAAAGGGTCAATGACGATGTCGAAGCCTGGCATTACACCCCGGCTATCGCCGCCTCGGACACTGGTTTTTTCACCATCGTCTGGCTGAATTTCAGCAAAAGCGCCAATGGAGATATTTTTGCCCAGCGCTATGACCCTGACGCCAAAAAGATCAATCAGAACATCGCAATCAGCAACACCACAATTACCACGGAAGCCTGCCGGATACCATCGGTAATCATGGGCATTGACAACGTTTCCTTCTGGACCAGCTGGGCCGATTCTTCCAACAGCACCGACAAGTACCAAATCCGGGCCCGGTACTTTGATAAACGCGGGAGCCTTAACACCACAATCAAGGTGGTCAATGAAAATTACGCCAACGGCCAGCGGGCTCCGGATGTCTGCCGCTTTAACGACTGGTTCTCGGTGGCTTGGCTGGATTCCAGCCGGACCAACGGACGGGGGGACATCTTCGGGCAGTATTTTGTCCTGGACCCCAAGAACGAAGATACTCTGAACGCCCAGGGGATAAACTACAATATCACCAAAGACCGGGCCGCCGGACGCAGGATATGGCATCATCCCAAGAAGGATTATGATAATCCAGCAACCTCTGGCTGGAACGAGGATCCCATAGCCGAACCAGAATCTTTGTATATTCCTCTGGATTCGGCTTATGTGCTGGCCCTGGCCGAGCGCAATATCCCCAACCAGATGTTTTTCCAAATCACCGACACCGATACCCTGGAATATACCTGGCGCAAGCAGGGCAAGCTTAACAGCAAAGAATATGATATGTGCCTGCTGGACCTGGGCTATGCCGAGGACGGATCCAGCGCCGGAACAATAGAGGCTGAGCAGCAGGACACCCTGATTAAATTTGCCAATGATATCTCCAAATGCATGCTGGTGACCGGCAATGATTTTGGCGAGATGTACAATAAGGACTCCATTTTTACCTTCTTTGGCTCCAAATACGTAGGGCCGGGCAATCCTATGGCAACCGGCAATATTCAGAAAATAAACGGCAAAGCCGGCACCTTTACCGAAGGGATGAATTTTAATTATCCTTTCCAGCAGACGCCGGATAATTCGGTGGACATAATTGATATCGCGGCAACAGGCTCCCAGCTTATCATGGAAAGCGAAGGGCCTGGGAAGATCATCTACGGGCGGGGAACTTCCTATTCAAGCGATTACAAGGGCGGTAAAGTATCCACCCACAAAAATGTGTATCTTACTTTTCCCATGGGTTCTTTAAGCAACGGAATTTATCCCAGCACGGCTTCGGAACTAACCCGACGCATTTTGGCCTATCAGGGGTTCAATGTGGAGCCGGAGCCGATCGTGGACCTGGTGGATTCGGTTTATACGGGGACCGTTGAAGGAACAGTAGAGTTTTCATGGACAGCGGTTAGCGATGACAATGCGGCCGAAGCCGCGTCAAAGTACTGGCTTAAATACACCAAATATAACGCCGCTGTTCCCGATCTGGGCAAGATGAGCACCGAGGAAGATTTTATTGATACCGGGCTTACTTATTATCAAGCTTGGGCGCCAGCAGCCGTAGACGTCCGTGAGAAAAAAATAGTATATGGCTTTGCCCCCGGCGACACTCTTATTTTCGCGCTTAAGGCCGGGGACGAATCGTCTCCCACCAGGTGGAGCACATTGGGCAACGAGCCGCGAATAGTGGCTACCGGAGATACTGTAACACCGCATACAGTCAGGCTGGGTTACACCTATGGCTGCGTCAATGATTTCTGCAAGAGCGAGCGAATAGGCATCCGCGGCGGTGATACCTTGTTTACCACCTGGGATGCTTCTAATCTATATCTGGGCTACAGTCGCTGTGACTGGCGAACCGCGGGCGATTTGTTCATCTACTTTGACACCAGAACCGGCGGGGCAGACTCTACCTGTACATACAATGCCGGGGATTCCTGTTCAGGATTTGATCCTGCTTTTAGGCCGGATTTCTGCCTGATAATCGAGAACGGCACTACTGCGGTACTGAAGAAGGCCACCGGCAGCAAAACCTGGGAGGATTCCATAGCTTCCTACAGTACTAGTTACCTGTCGCTGGACAGCATCAACAATTACAACTATCTTGAAGTCCGGGTGCTATTTTCCTATTTAACATATACGGTGGGCAACGTCTTTAAATATTTGGTGGTGTGCAACAACGAAACCAGCGAGCATTCCTGGAACGCTTTTCCCACCACCAACCTCATTGGCAAAGGGGCAAAAGCGCCAGTGTCCAAATACGGCGCCTATTACCAGTTCAACAGCCTGGCCGCCGGAGTTTCGCCCCGGGCCGTGGCCCAGCCTTTGGCCATAGAGCTTTCCGAATTTACCTGCCAAAGCGGGAGCGATGGGATAACACTGATCTGGCAGACCGCCAGCGAGCGCAACAATTATGAATGGCTGATAGAGCGCTCGATCAGCCCGGCCGAAGATTTCCAGAATGTAGCCACCATAAGGGCCGAAGAGGGATCGCCAATCGGCAGGAGTTACAGTTATACAGACACGGCGGTATTGCCCAATACCACCTATTACTATCGTCTGGGGGATAAGGATAAAAACAACCAGATAACCTGGCACGGCCCGGTGACGGTAATAAGCGGCGGCCCGGTCTATGACAAACTACAGTTAATGCCCTGCCGTCCCAATCCGGCCTCGGGCGCGGTGAACTTCAGCTATGTCCTTCCCCGGTCCGGCCAGTTCTCGATCAATGTTTACGATATCTGCGGGCGGAGGGTAAACGCCCTGGAGCAGGGGCAGAAACAAAGCGGAGCCTACAATCTGATCTGGAAGGGCGATGACAGTCAGGGAAGGATGTTGCCGGCCGGGGTATATTTTTACCAGCTTAATTTTGAGGGAACCAGTCTTACCCAACGGTTGGTATTGCTTAGATAGTCGAATTTAGGAGATTAAAAAAGGGCGGCCAGAGGGTCGTCCTTTTTTAATCCGTCCGAAACAGCTCAGTTAAAAACAAGCCTGCGGGAGGTGTTTTCTATGAAGCCTTTCCGGAGGTCTTGGGGCAAAGCGTTTTCCATTTGCTTTATTATTTTGCGGGATGTTTCCAGTTCTTTTTTGGCCTGTAATTTATTTTCTTTCAACTCATACAACCGGCTCAGATAATAGCCGGTCTGCCAGGACAGTTCGGGAGATCCTGTTTTCTGGGCCATGCCCGAAGCATCTTTTAAATAGTCCCCGGCTTCCCTGATGTTGCCGGATAGCAAAGCTTTTTGGGCAAATAGCAGATAGATCCGGCCCAAAAGAAATTTATCCTTAAGCTCTTGGGCCAGAATCAGGGATTCGGAAAGCGGCTGAGCCATTTCGCCCGCTTCATTCTTCCGCCTCAACAGGGTTGATAAATTTAAAAGTCCGTAAGCCATCTCCCGCTTGTTTTGGGTCTTCTCGGCCAATCCCAAAAGGCGGTTAACATGTTCTTCGGCGCCTGGAATATCTCCGGTTTCCAGCTTGAACTCCACCAGCGCCCGGGCCGCAGCCAAAATTATCTCGGGGTCTCGCACTTTACGGGCTTCGTCAAGAGATTCGTTGATGTTTTTATCAGCCTGTTCCAGTTGACCCAAATTGTGGTAGAGCGCGCCAAGGTTGGCTTTTATATAGGCCTGCATGCGGGGGTCCCCGATCTTGGCCGCCAGTTCTGCCGCTCGGATAAGCTCATTCAGGGAGTCCGGGTATTTGCCCTGCAGGGCCAGGTCTAGGCCCAGATTCCGTCGAATCTCCACTTCGTTGTTGCAGTCATCGATTCCTTGTGAGATTTTCAGGGCGGTGGTATGCTTCTCTATCGCAGCAGTAGCATCGCCCCAGATCTGCTGGAGGGAACCGATGTTGCTGTAGATGCTCATCTGCTGGGCGATCTCTCCAATCTCTTTGGCAGATTTTAAAGCCTGATCATAATAGTCATGGGCAGCCAGATAGTTTCCCAGAACAAATTGAATGTTTCCCATATTAAAACCAGCCAAAGATTCTGTCCTCCGATCGCCGATTTTTTTTGCGGTTTCTAAAGCTATAGTAAAGTGATTGTGAGCCGCGTCAGTTTCTCCCAATATTAGTAATGGATTTCCAATATTGTTGTTTTGTAATGCGATTCCTTCGGCATAGTTGATGGCGGTTGATAATTCAATAGCGGAACGATAGTGCTCGATGGCCTTAGGAATTTCACCGGTTAGTTCGAATGCTTTCCCCAGGCTGCCATGGACTTGGGCGGTTTCCTTATCATTTTTTAATATTTGATAGATGGACAAGGCCTTGGTAAAATAAGTTATGGCTTCTTCGGTTTTGCCTCCCCGTAAAAATATCTGCCCATTATTGATGAGCACCCTAGCTGTGATCAACTCATCCCCTTTGCTTTCGGCCTGGGTTAAAACGCTGTCCAGTGTCTCTCGGGCCTTATCAACCTGTCCAAGCATATCGTGAATGATGCCCGCTTCCAATAAATACTTCCATTCGGCCCGTGTTTCCTTTTCCCGTTGGGCTATTTTGGCGGCGGTAATGAAATTCTTAAGCGCCTGGTCCCGCCGGCCGGTCAGCCGGAAAATGGCGCCCTGGGCGCCAAGCAGCTCGGCAGTCTCCAATAGGTTGGGTCGGCTTTCCTTGAGCAGCTTGACAACCTCCAGACCCTTGCGGTAGAACTCCACCGCTTCGGGGTTGGCATACAGTCGCCGGGCCTTGTCTCCGGCCCGATGCAGGCAGTTGACCGCCTTGTCGCGGTCCTTGCTATAGTAATAGTGGTGGGCCAGATCTTCGTAGTGGGAATAGAGGTCCTTCTGGTAATCCCGTTCTATGGACTGGGCGGCCTTGCCGTGCAGTTCACTGCGCCGTCCCTTGAGCAGGGTGGAGTAGGCCGCCTCGTGGGTGGTGGTGGAGTGAAATTCGTAGGTCCTTTTTCCCTCCAAGAGCTTGGAATATAAAAGCCCTTCAAAATGCTCAAGGTTGTCCAGCAAGGGCTGGATCTGTTCCGGGTTCTGTCCCGAGAGTCTGCCCAGCAAACGGCTGTCGAACTCCTTTCCGATCACTGCGGCATACTGCAGGGTGCGGCGCAGCTCCTCGGATAGCTTATCAATCCTGCCCAGCACCATGGCGGCCACTGTATTGGGAAGAGAGATCTTTTCAAAACGCTTGGAGGCCTGCAGGCTGGGGCCGTCCCTTTTCACCAGGCGGCGGGATAGCAGGTTGCGGATGGTTTCTTCGATGAACAGGGGGTTGCCCTCGGTCCGTTCCCCGATCTTTTTTAGAACCTCATCGCTGACATCCTGGACCTGAGTTAGGCCGGAGACCATCTGTAAGGTTTCACGGATATCCAGTTTTTTCAGCACCAGGCTCAGGCAGTTGGGCCGGGCAATGAAGGGCAGGGCCAGCTCCGGGCGGTAATCGCAGCAGACCAGAACCGGCTGTTTTTCCAGATCATTAACCAGATGCTCCAGCAGCTCCAGGGTGATGGTGTCGGCCCAATGCAGGTCCTCAAAAGCCAAAACCAGCGGCTGTTTGGCGGCGGTTTTGGAATAAAGCATGGAGAAGGCCTCAAAGGTTTTCCGCTTGCGCTTTTCGGGGTCCAGTGTCTCGGCCTCGGGATAAGGCAGCCCCAGCAGCGAACCCAGATATGGCTCGAAGTCCAGCAGGTCCAGTGATTGAAGGCAGGACTGGAGATTTTCGGCCTTTTTGGGGCCGGGGTCGGATTCGGTGATCCCGGTCAAAACATTCAGCTGCCGCAGGAACGGCAGGTAGGCCATTCCCGAAGCGTAGGAGTAGCATTTGCCCTTGATGAATTTAAAGTTCTCCCCCCGGGTCAAAAGCTCCAGTTCCTTGGCCAGGCGCGATTTTCCCAGCCCCGGCTCGCCGGTGATGGCCACGATCTGTCCGTTTCCAGATTTGGCCATTTGAACCGACTGCCGGATGCCGTCCATCTCGGCCTGGCGGCCCACCATTTTGATGGAGCCGGAGCGCAGGGCCCCGGCCTTTTCTTCAGCTTCCACCCGCCCCAGTATCAGATAAACGTTCTGGGGTTTTGATTTCCCCTTGACCATCACCGGCTTCAATTTTTTGAGTCGGATCTTCCCCTTGACTTGGCGGTAAGTGTTTTCGCCGATCACGCATTCTCGGGCATTGGCCACTTTCTCCAGCCGGGCCGCCAGGTTGACGTTGTCGCCGATCACGGTGTATTCCATTCTTTCCCGGGAACCCACGTTCAGGGCCACCACCTCCCCGGAGTTAAGGCCGATGCTCATGGCCAGGTTCATTTTCCTCTCCCGGCTGAAACGGTCCATGGCCTCCAGCATTTCGATGGCCGCCAGACAGGCCCGGAGTGGGTCGTCTTCATGGACCACCGGCGCACCGAACAGCACCATCAAGGCGTCGCCCATGAACTTGTCGATATGCCCGCCGTAGCGGGAGGCGATCTCCACCATCCGGTCGAAATAGTCGTTGACCACCTCCACCACCTGCTCCGGGTCCATGGTCTCGGACATGGAGGTGAAGCCGGAAAGGTCCCCGAACAAAATGGTCACCGGTCTCCGCTCACCTTCTACCTGGCTGCCCTCGGGATTCAAAAGGATCTTGTCGATGATCCGGCGGGGCAGGTAGCGCTCGATGGAACTGACGATCTTTTCCACCTGATCCAGCCGGACAAACACCTGCTGTTCCTGCTGGTCCGCGGGAACGACCCCGCTCTTGCGGGTGATCTGATCCAGCCGTTCCAGTATTTTAGAGACCAGTTCCGTTTGCTCCATATTTCCGCTCTCCCATTACCGTTTGGATGATTTTTTCCCGCTGCGGCGTTCATCCTGCTCTATAGCCAGCATCAGTTTTTTCATCTGGAATTCCTGGCTGGCAAAGTGGTCCTCCAGCTTCTGGCACCAAGCCTGGATCCGGTCGGTCAGCTCCAGGGCCTGCTCATCGCTGATCAAACCTTCGTTCCGGGCGTCCAGGATTTTGTTCATCAGCTTGGGCCCGAATTCTAAATCGCTTTTACGGTGCAGCTTTTCCAGCACCCGGATCATCTCCAGATAGTGCCGGTAGCTGGAGCCGTCATTGTGGGCCGCCGTCTCAGGGTTTACGGTCTCTTCAGAATTAGTGGGCATGGTCTTAAAATAAATGTTTAGGAATGGGCTTACCGGCTTGACAGGAGCGGAGACTTTTGATATGCTATGACATTAAAGAAACGGCCCAAAGACCTCAAGCCGGCGCAAGGTTTTTAAATTTTTCGTCGGTGGAGCGAAGACGGCCCAAGGCCACCTTCAACAGGGCCGCCAGAATCTTGGAAGTGATGCCGGGATCGGTCAAAAGCATCTGGTCAAAGACCTTTTTGGTGATCACCACCAGTTCGGCGTCCTCCGTTATCCTGGCGGTGGCCGAGCGGGGCTGGGCGTCCACCAGGGACATTTCGCCGAAAAAACTGCCGGGGTTCAAAGCCGCCAAAAGCAGATCGTCCTTGCCGGGAACCGATTTGTAAATGCCCACCTGCCCGGAATGGATCAAATACATCACCTCGCCCGGCGTGCCCTCAAAAAACAGAGTCCGGCCCTGGCGGTAACTGCGCAGGAAAATAAGCTTGGCTATCCGCTCCAGTTCCTCCGGGGTCAGCGAAGAAAAAAGATGGTTATTGATCAGGGCTTCGATGATCTGGGACATTTTAGGGAACTCCTTGGTTTTTAATATTCTGTGGATCCGGATAAATTCAATATTTCATCAAACAGGAGGGGGAAATGAGCTCCATCACCAATCTCAGGGACTTTCTGCTGTTTCAGGAACTGGCCGAAGACGAGATGCTGCGCCTGACCCAGCTTTTTTCCACCGAGGCCGAGGATTTTATGCCCGGAGCCATCATCTGCCAGAAGAACGCCCCCGGCGACAGCATGTACCTGATCAAGAGCGGCAAGGTTCAGATCAGCCTGCCCACCGATCAGGGCGACGTGGTGCTGGCCGAGCTGGGGCCGGGAAAGTTTTTCGGCGAAATGTCCCTGCTGGACAAGGCCCCCCGTTCGGCCAATGTCAATGCGGTGGAGAGCACCGAGCTGTATATCCTGACCCGCAAGCACATCGCTTTTCTGATGGACAAGGAGTCCAGGATTGCGGCCAAGATGATGCTGGCCATGTCCCGGATCCTTTCGGCCCGGATCAGGGTCATGGACGATCGGATCCAGGATTCTTTCGCCAAGGAATAGTCCCGTTTACCGGCCAGAATAAATCCCGGTCGGTCAGTTCCAGTTTCCCGGCCAACTCCAGGGAATAGTCCAGCCGGCACATCTTGTCCGCGCCGTGTCCGTCCGAGCCCAGCGAAAATTTCAATCCGGCCTCTTTGGCCATCGCAGCCAGCTTATAATCCGGTGCCAGCCACCGGGAGCTGATCTCGATGGCCAAAGTGCATTTCAGGGCCAGCGCTACTAATTTCATCCGCCAGCCGCTGGTGATGGCATCCTTCTGTTCCCGGAAATTGCAGGGCAGCAGGCCGGGGTGGGCCAGGATATCAAAAGAATATTTTTGAGACTGACGCTCGATTATTTCCAGCATCTCAGCTAGCAGCAGATCCAGATCCACTCGGGTAATTTTAGGATCAAAAAAATCAACCGTTCCCACCGAATGCACGCCGCCAATCAGATAATGGCAGCGTTTAAGACTCTGACGCGAAACCGGAATATCCCGCCCCAAGTCCAGCTCCACCGCCCGGTAGGCCGGAAGGTCTTGAATAGCCGTAAAATATTTTTCAAACCGGGCCTCGCTGTCCAACTGAAAATTCCCGGGGCCGCAATGATCGGCCAGGCCCACCCGGTATCCCTTGTCCGAAGCAATCTGCAAAACCTCTTGGGGCGAAAGCCGGCCGTCGGAAAAAACGGTGTGGGTATGTAAGTCGGCGATTGTTTTAAGCATGCAATATTTAATGATAAGTCTAAATCAGGCCAAAGTCAACAAAATATGCGTAATTTTTGCTTGTTTTTTTCAGCGGTTTGGATTATCCTATAGCGTGATGACTTTTTTTGATTTCATAAAGATACTGCTGTTATGGCCGTTCTCCCTGATGTACGGAATGGTTTTGCTTGTGCGCCGGGCTTTTTATCTCTTTGGCTTTGCCAAAATCCAACAGGCCGGGATTCCGGTGATCTCGGTGGGAAACATCGCGGCGGGCGGCACCGGGAAAACTCCATTCGCGATATGCCTCTCCCAGATGCTTATGAACAGGGGGCTTACCGTGGCCGTAATTTCCCGGGGCTATAAAAGGAGGGTCGGAACGGCCGGTTCCGGGATCACGGTGGTCAGCGACGGTTTGAATGTCAAATGTACGACGGCGGAAGCTGGCGATGAGCCGTTTTTGATGGCCTCGCGCCTGCTGGGGACTAAAGAGAAACCGGGCGCATTGGTCATCGTTGGCAAGGATCGGGCGGCCGGGGCCAAGAAGGCCGTGGAGCTGGGCGCGCAGGTCATCATCCTGGATGACGGGTTCCAGCACTTGCGGCTGAAGCGGGACCTGGATATCGTTCTGCTGGACAGCCAACGGCCTTTTGACAACGGCTGGCTGCTGCCGGCCGGGAGGCTGCGGGAGCCGAAGAGCGCGCTGCGCCGGGCGGAGGTTATAGCGCTTACCAGATGCGGGGCTGAAAAGCAGAAAGCGGAAAGCAGAAGGCGGAAAATCAAAAACAAGAGCGGGAAAGCAGAAATATTTGAGACCCGGCACAGGACAGGGCAGCCGTATGGATTTGTTGACAGGTCCGCACCGGACAGGGAAATGCTGAAGAATACCAGAATCCTTTTGTTTTCGGGGATCGCCAGGCCGGAGTCCTTTGAACAAAGCGTCAGGCAGGCCGGGCTTTCTTTTACAACCCATCTGAAATATTCCGATCACCATCACTATTCTCAGGACCAACTGAAGCAGATCGCCGGGAAAGCCCGAGGATACGACTTCCTGTTTACCACGGAAAAAGACACAGTCAGGCTTCCGCCCGATATTGATTTCGGCAAACCGTTGTTTGTCCTGCCGGTGGAGATAGAATTTTTGGATGAAGACCAGAAACAAAAGTTTGAACAGATAGTGCTGGATAAGGTTAAAATAAAATGACTTTGGAAGAATACCAAAAACTGCCCAGCGAAAAGCTATACGGCCTGATTGCCGAACTGAAGCGGCAAAAGGATGCAGTCTTCTTGGTGCACAATTACCAAACATTGGACGTGCAGGAGATCGCTGACTTTTTGGGCGATTCCCTGGCCCTGGCCCAGGCGGCTGTCCGGACCAAGGCCGGAATCATAGTTTTCTGCGGGGTGCATTTTATGGCCGAAAGCGCCAAGATTCTGAACCCCGGCAAAAAAGTGCTGATGCCCGATGTGAAGGCCGGCTGCCCCATGGCCGACATGATAACGGCCGAGGCCCTGATAGCAGCCAAAAAACAGCATGACGATCCGATAGTGGTGGCCTATGTCAACAGCTCGGCGGCGGTGAAGGCCCAGAGCCACATTTGCTGCACTTCTTCCAATGCGGTCAAGGTAGTGAAGTCGCTGTCCCGCGACAAACAGGTGCTGTTCGTGCCCGATAAGAATCTGGGCTCCTATGCCGCCAAAGTATCGGGCTGCCGGCTGATCCTGTGGCCGGGATATTGTTTTGTGCACAACCGCTTCACCGTGGAAGACGTGAAAGCCGCCAGAGAAGAGTATCCCGGATCCCGGCTGATAGTACATCCCGAGTGCAGTCCGAAAGTGGTCGAACTGGCCGACGAAGCGGCCTCCACTTCGGGAATGGTCAAAGCAGTCGGGGAGCAAGCCGGAGTTAACGAGTGGATAATAGGGACCGAGATGGGCCTGGTGGACCAGCTAAGCCAAAGCCATCCCGATAAAGGGATATATCCGCTGGCCCGGCATGCGGTATGCCGGAACATGAAAATGACCACACTGGCCAAGATAGCCTGGGTATTGGAGCACGAAGAAAACGAGATCCGCCTGTCGGAGGAAATGGCCGAAAAAGCCAGGGAGTCTTTGGAAAGGATGCTGGCGGTTTAAAGTCAAGCAAATCCCATACCTCCTGCATTTACATCTTGACTTAAGCCCCGTTTTTTGATAAACTTATAATCTGTTTGATTTTATCCGGGCCTGTAGCGCAGTTTTGGTAGCGCGCCTGACTGGCAGTCAGGAGGTCAGGGGTTCGATTCCCCTCAGGTCCACCAGACTTCGTCCGCATATGCGGATAAAGTCTGGCACGCCAGATTTAACGGGCCATAACCATGCTTGTCGGTTTTACAAAAACCGGTCAACAATTCAATTCAACAAGCGTAAGATATTTAGACATCCAGGGCACAAATATCAACGCTTGTACTCATATTTTTATCCGGAGGATAGTATGCCCAGAATAATCAAATGGCTGCTTTGGGCCCTGGTCGTAGTGGCGCTGTATGCTTCCCTGAAAATAGTCCTGCCCTACATTCGTTTTGCCGACATCAAGGGCAAGATGCGGGAAGCGGTGCTGGCGGCGGCCATGGAAACCGACGAAAGCATTGCCCGCAAGCTGGCCGAGAATGCCTTGGACGACAACCTCCCATTGGCCGGAGACTATTTTTACCAGGTAACGGGAGAAGACGGGAAGAAGTTTGTCTATCAGCCCGAGACCGAGGAACAAAAAAATGAATATCAGACTCTGGCCCGGCAGTATTTTCTGGAACACATGACCCGCAGTCCCCAGGGGCTGGAGATAGCCATCAGCTATCAGCAGGAGATATATTTCCCCTTCAATCTTTATACCCATAAGATCTCTTTTGAACATAAAGAGGGCGGAACTCAGCTACGGTAGCCTTACATAACGGCCTTAACCGGCAGGTGCTGGTGCTTAACCAGAACTATGAACCGCTCTCGGTCTGCAACGCCCGCCGGGCCCTACTGATGCTTTACCGCCAGAAGGCCGGGGTGGTGGAACAGAGCGAGCATCTGGTGCGGAGCCTGCGCCTAAAATTTATTGTGCCCAGCGTGGTGCGGCTCAATAGCTACATCAAACGGCCCCGACAAAACGTGAGGTTAAGCAAACAAAACATCATTCGCCGGGACAACCGGACCTGTCAGTATTGCGGCGCCACCCAGGGCTCCATGACCGCCGATCATGTCATTCCCAAAAGCCAGGGCGGGGAGGACAGCTGGGAAAACCTGGTCTGCGCCTGCCTGGCTTGCAATAACAAAAAAGGAGACCGCAGTTTAAACCAGGTAAAGATGAGCCTGCTGCGCCGGCCTAAAAATCCCCATTATATCACTTTCATCCAATATCATCTGGGGCTGCCGGATCAGCGGTGGCGGCCCTACCTGTTTTTGGGCAACAACCGGTAAATAGAGATTTAAAACATTGGCGCTTTGCCGGAATAAAATAATACTGTCGACCTTGGCCATTATTTTGGGCGGGGCGTTGTTTTTTCCCTCCGGGGAGGCGGCCAAAGCTCAAAACGCCAAGGCTTCCAAAACCTCTAAAGGGCGGCATTCGGTGGTTTATATGCCCAAGCCCACCGGAGACATCCAGGACGATCTGGATAAGTTGTTCGATCAGAAGCTTCCCCGGCTGGGCCGGTGGGGCATAGCGGTGATGGACCTGGAAAGCGGGGACATCATCTACCAGCATAATTCGCAAAGCAAGTTCATCCCGGCCTCCAACGCCAAATTATTCACCACTGCGGCGGCTTTGGAACAGCTGGGCCCGAACTATTCCTACCAGACCGAGATCTTTGCTTTGGGCGAGATAGATTCCTCCGGGGTGCTGCACGGGGACTTGATCGTCAAGGGTTCGGGAGATCCCACCATCAGCGAGCTGGCTTTGCTGGAAGAATGGGCCGACAGCCTGAAGTCTCAGGGGATCACGGCGGTGGAGGGAGACATAATCGGGGACGAGGGGAATTTTGTGCCCCAGAAGATAGTTTCCATGGTGCCCCGGGCCACCAACAAGCTGGTCAAATCTAAAAAACGGATGGCCTGGCAAATCTCCGGGCTTTCCTACCGCGATAACCTGGTGGCGGTCACCATTTCCGGGGGACAGCTGGGCAAACCCTTAAGGGTTTCCACCGATCCCCCCATGACCGTCAAGATAAAAAACCTCAGCCGCACCGTCAAGGGCAGCAGCAGCACCGTCACCCGCCGGGTCAAGGACAAGAGCGGCAAGATGGTCGCCAAGACGCGCAAGGTTTACAATGTCGGCAAGGCCTACGCCAGTTTTGACGGCGAAGCTCTGAAAATCACCGGGAAGCTAGCCCAGGGCTCCAGCAAAAGGTTTTTATTCGTGGCCAAGGATCCTCAGGGCCACTTTGCCCGGGTGTTCGCCGCGGTGCTGAAGAACAAGGGGATCGAAGTTTCGGGCCAGGGCCTGGCCCTGACCGACAAGCCATTAGCCCTGAAACAGCAGGCCGAGTTGATCTACGCCAATTATTCGCCTCCACTTTCCGAGATCATCAAGATCATCAACAAAAATAGCCACAACCTGTATGCCGAGGCCCTGCTTAACACCATCGGCTCCGAGATGGGCGGCGAAGGCAGCCACCAGCAAGGCTCGCTGTCCGAACGGACGATCACCGAGCAGATGGGCCTGGGAACCATTGATCTTTACGACGGCTCCGGCCTCTCCCGGTTGAACACGGTTTCCCCCCAGCAGGTGGTCAACCTGCTTAAATTCATGTCCAATCAGCCTTACTGGGAGGCGTTTTATAATTCTTTGGCCATAGGGGGAATTGACGGAACCCTGACCAGACGGCTTTCCGGTCCCAAGGTCTCGGGCCGGGTCTACGCCAAAACCGGCTCCATCGGCGGGGTTTCGGCCCTGTCCGGCTACCTGACCGCCAAAAACGGAAAGATGTTTGCCTTCTCTATCATGGTCAACAATATCTACCGGGCTAAGCTGGCCCGCCGGATCGAGGATTACATCTGCCAGATGCTGGTGGAATACCTGGGATAAAATTACCACGGCGGTATCATAATAAATCAACTAAACAGGAGGAATAATGCCCATGCTTAAAATGTATTTTAATTTTAAGGACGTGTTCCGGGCGGCCCGGCTGGGTTTTTCGCCCAAAAAGATCTGGGCTTTCTTCTGCGGCCTGCTGTTGGGCCTGGCCATTTACAATCTGTTCAGCTATACGGCCCATGCCGCAGCCGGCCGTTCTCTGGCCGACGCCTGGGCCATGTTCGGTCTGCTGCCCCTGCCCGGGCCGGATTTTTGCTGGGCCGCCTGGATCCTCTGGTTTTTGGGCGCGGCCGGACTGGGGATAACCTACCTGCTGACCTCGGCCGTGGTGACCAGGATCACCGCTGAACAGCTCTCGGGCAACGAATTTTATGAGATCAAGGAAGCGGTCGGTTTTGTAAAGCAGAGCTGGAAAGCTGTGCTGGGCGCGCCGCTGGTGATAGTCTCTTTTATCTCCTTCCTGGTTTTGGGCGGGCTGGGGCTGGGGCTGTGGGGACGGATCCCCTATTTGGGCGAGCTGACGGTCTCGGCCCTGGCCATCCCAATTTATCTGGTCTGCCTGTTTATGGTCTTTTTGCTGGTGGCCCTGCTGGTGGCCCTGTGGTATTCCCCGATAGTGGCCGGAGCCGCCAAGAGCGACGCCTTTGACAATCTTTTTGAAATATTCTCCGCCATGACTTCTCAGCCCTGGAGGTTATTGGTCTATAGCGGACTGCTTAAAATGGTATGTTTTGCCGGATTCGTCACGTTTGGGCTGTTTACTATTGGTGCAATGATGATCGCGTTCCGTACTCTGGGATTCGCAATGGGGGAGAAGTTCGTTAATATTGCGATTGCTGGTTTTAACTCATATACACCGGGGTGGGTAGTGAACATCTTGATAAAACTTAGCGGAGGATGCGGCCCCTGCCAATTCCTGCTCATGGTTCCCGACCTTGACCGGGCCGGGCAGGTTTCGGCCTTTTTCATCGGCATGTCCATCAATGCCGTTCGTCTGCTGCTGCTGTCGTATCTGATGTCCTCCTGGGTGGTTGGCCAGACCATCATCTACGGGATAATCGTGATGAAGCGCGATGATAGGAACATATTCGAACGCCAGGAGGAAAAGGAAGCCGAAGCATGTCCGCCGGTGGAAGAAGAAAAAAAACATAAGATCGTGAAGATAGTTAAAAAAGCCGGGGCCGGTAAAAAACTGGCCAAGGCCAGGAAGTAAATTTACGGCCAGAAAAGACAATCAAAAGCCCCGCATTCTGCGGGGCTTTTGCTGTTACGAGAAAATATTTTAAGAATCCGATTAACAAACCTGTTCAGGAACATTTTTGGACAAGGCTGAAATATAGTTTGCAAGCATTATTCCAGATCAAATGTTACGGCATGGTGGTGTCGCCGACAGCTTTGACGATATATGGAACGGTCCACATCCGGGCCGAGTACTCGGCGGTACTGTCGCCGAACAGGGTCGATCCCAGGATCACGTCCAAGCAGGCGTGGCGCAACGCCGGGAAGGCCAGGATGCTGTCCGAGTATAGGGTCCAGGTTTTGGTGAAGACGAACTTCTCGCCTGTGACGCGCTCCAACGGCTCGCGAATGTGATTGGACCAACCGGCCGAATGCCAGATCCGGCGATGAAGGAAGGCCCAGGTCGAGTCCGCGCCCGACGAGATCCTGGTGTAGACCGTGGCCGTTACCGTGGCGCCGGGTTCGAAGATGGGCATCTGGTCGCGGCGCAGGGTCTGGCCGTAGAGGCTGCCGATGAAAGTAACGTTGGGCCGCTCGCCGCCCGTGCCCGTTATTTTGACACTGTCAATGTAGACGATGATCTGAGGATTGACAGTTGCAATTTCCAGCGGGGAGGCGCCCCAGAAATACCAGTGGTCGTTCCACTTCTTCAGCCAGACGTAGCGCACGCCGTGGTCGTTGATGGCCCGGCTGAAGGTGTCGAGCAGGAGGTTAGGCGTGTTGTCAACCACGAACCGGCCGGTGTAGTCGGAGGAAATGGTGACCGTGGCGAAGGTGTTGTTCGAGTCGTAGGCAATGGAAATCGTGCGCTCGACAGGAGTATTAATCCGCCGACGCCAGCGGACATAGTACGGGAAGGTGTCGGATTTGGCGTCGCTTTTGGCGAACCCGGCCGTGCCGTCATCGCCGTAATTGTCAGACGTGGCGTACCCGTTGGTGTTCAACACGGTCGTGATGGCCGCGTCGTCGTCAACGGCCGTTTCCTCGGACGTGGTGGGATTCTTGCTGCAACCGAAGAATGCCAGCCCCAATCCCACAGCCAGCAGGATGGCGAGGGTAAATAGTTTTTTCAAGGTTTTTCTCCTAAAAATGTTGATAGGTTGTGGTTTGTTGTTATACATTATTAGAGTCTTGGCAGAGCAGTATGGTTCCCGAAAAAACAGAAAAAGCCCCGTCTTTTTCGCCATGAAAAACGCTCCCCGATAAAAGCGTTTTTGTTTCCACGAGCCTATTCTACCAGCTGACATACACCTTGATGCCGTCGCCGCCGATCACCTGGCCGTTCAGCAAGGCTTTGACATATATTAGTCCCTCGACCTGCGCCGTCAGCGGCCAGCCGGCCGTGAATAAGCCCGTGGACTGATCAATGTTTCCGAAATTGGGCGAGAGCGACGCTCGAGACCACAATAATGTAATTCCCGGCGGCTCGTTGCCGCCGTTGTCTCGTACTATTGCTTTGAAGGGATATTTCTCGCCGCTGGACAGATACAAGGGGCGCTGGACGGCATCAATGTGGACATAATAACGTGAGACCGAGATGCCGGCAATCCCCTTGCCGCCACCTTGGTCCGGGGACACGAGGGCGATTACCGCTCCTAACTGAGGAGTAGTGCCGGCGGTGAACAGGCCATTCGGCGTGATGGTCCCGACCCCGGGAGGGTATACTTTCCAAGCGATCCGGACATCGGCGCGCGGCGCTCCGTCAGGACCGGTCACTGTAGCCGTGAACTGCTGGGTCGCGCCCGGCAGCAGCCGGGCGGCCGGAGGATCAATTTTGACCCGCAGCGGCTGGCCGGGCTTGATCCGGATGGAGGCGGCCGCCTGGCCCTGGCCGAATTGGGGCGGAAGCGCGGCCACGACTTTTCCCTGACCGGCTTTCTGTCCGGCGGTGAATAGGCCTTGGGGAGAAATCTCTCCCAGTTTTTCCGGGATCACCTTCCACACCCAGTAGGGCGGGGTAACCGGGTTGCCGCTATTGTCAAAGGCCGCGGCGGTAAACTCCAGCGACCGACCCGGCTCCAGCGCCGATTGCCGGGGTTTTACCTTGACGGTATAACGCTGGATTTTTTCTTCCACTATTACCAGTGATTTAGCGGTTCCCGTTCCGGTTTCGTTTTTGGCCGATACCTTGATCATTCCCACGCCCGGTTTTTTGCCGGCGGTGAAATTTCCGGAGCCATCTATGGTCCCCAGACCGGATGGTTCCACCTGGAATTCAACTGCCGCCGCCACCGGGTTGCCGTCCCGGTCATTGACCGAGACCGAAAATACTACGTTTTCACCGGGCTTTAAATTTACCTTGGCCGGGGTCATCTCCACCATCAGTTTTTGAGGCTTCGGCTTCGCCCCCACTGTTATTTTGGCCTGTCCCATTCCTTTGAATTTGTCGGACCTGGCCAGGGCCACTATCCGCCCGGTCCCCTGATTTAAAGAGGTAAAATTTCCGTTCTGGTCTATGGTTCCCAGGCCGGCCGGTACCACCTGCCAGGAAATGACGGCGGCTGTCGCCGGTTCGCCGTCCAAATGGCTGATCTCGGCCGAAAATTGTTCGGCGGTTCCCGGTTCCAACCGGGCCGAGCCTGGGCTTACTTTGACGGTCAACCCCTCGGCTTTGCCGCCTACGATTTTGATCAGGGCGTGGCCCAAAAGCCTTTTATCGCCGTCCCGTATCGCGGCCCGCACAATCCCCTGCCCGGCCGAGCTTCCGGCGGTAAAAAGTCCTTTATCATCCATGGTCCCCAAAGACGGCGGAAGCACCTGCCAAAGTATGGCCGCCTGTTCCTGGCCCGGCACCGAGAACCGGATCGCGCCTCCAGGTATAACTTCGGCCGGGTTGGGCGATACTTCCAGTTGCTGGGCCAGGGCTATTCCTGTAACAGCGGCCAAAAGTAAAATTATTAGATTGATTTTTTTCATGAGCGTTCCTCCAGCAGGTAAAAGCTCCAGCTTTTATTGGCCTCCCGCCCCGCCGGGTCGGTTAAAGACACCAGCACCACGTGCTGGCCGGGCGCCAGGCTTTGGGGGGCGATGGTCAGATAATCTTCCTTAATTTGGTACTGGGTGGAAGCCAGGGGCTGGCCGTCAATGGTTACCTTTATGTGATCGCGGCCTTGAGCTGCGGGGTAAAACGAGGCCACGATATTAATATCCCGGCTCTCGGCCACATCCCGGTCCCCGGGCCAGACCGGATATATTTGGCAGGGCTCGCCGGCCGTCGGAGCAACGGCGGCAATGTTTTTCTTGAGTCTACCGGGAACATTACCGGGAACCGCCCTCGGATTAGGATTTTGGATTACAGCCTGAGGAGCAAAAACATTTTCCGGCGCCGGTGCCCGCAAGAACAGCAACAGTATAGCAATTATCATCAGGGCCGAGGCAGCCAAAGAAAGCCGGGCCGGCTGCAGTAAGAAAAATTTCGGTCTGGCTTCAGCCCGGTTTATTCTGGCCCATAGTTTGGCCTGAAAATAGGGAGGAAGCTCAGCGCTGGGCTGGCTCCGCAGAAGCGATTCCAGCTCGCTTTGCCCCGATACCAGAGCCCGGCAGTCCGGGCATTCCCGGATATGGCTCTGGGCCTGGGGCGGCAAAGCAAGGCCGGGGTTCTCCCGGAAAAATATTTCAATTTGCTGACAGTTCATTTTTTCCCCCCTGATTATTGGCGACGTTCAAGCCGCTAAGCTTTTGAGCCAGGATCTGGCGGCCCCGCCACAAACGCGATTTTACGGTGCCCGGAGAACAGTCCAATATTTTGGCGATATCGTCGCAGGCCTGGTCCTCAAAATAATACAGCGCCACCGTTTCTTTGAATTCCGCCGGCAGTCCGGCCACCGCCTGCCGGACGATTCTTTCCTGGGATAATTTCTCGATATTTTCCATCTGTTCCAGGGCTTTAGGGTCGGACGCTTCTTCTTCGGGCATCCTTTCGCCCAGGCCAAAGAACGATCTTACTTTTTGTTTCCTTAAATGTCTGCGGTGATGGTTGACGGCTATCCGGTAAAGCCAGGTAAAAAAATTTGATTCGCCCCGAAATTTGGAGTACTCTTTATAAGCGATCAGGAAAACTTCCTGGGCCAGGTCCTGGGCCAAATCATAATCGCCCGTCAAACGAAAGAGCAAATTAAAAAGCCGCTTATCGTACTTCTGGACTATCCGGTCAAATTCTATCTTGCTGTTTTCGGTCATATTGTATAAGTTAGAGCCGTTTTAACCGCCTAAAGTTCCCGGATAGGGTCACAATTTAAATACCAAGACTAATTCAAGCATAACGCGTTCAATCAACTGGGCTTGACGTTCAATTTTCATGATCTTTTTCCGGGTATCAATCGTTTGGCGGGAATAAGCGGCGATATCGTTAGCTATTCCTTTGGCTGTCATGTAGTTAGCGTCATCCGAAGGCATTGATTTGATCAAAAATTTTACCTCGGATGCCGCCGCTCTTGCCTCAGGCAATATCTTATCCATGGCCGGAAAATCGAATCCGCCGGAGTTGTTTTTTAAAGCCAGATAGCTCTGTCTGGCGAATAAAAACTGCTGCTTGGCCAGCAAGAGCTGGCTTGAGGCCAGCTCTTTGATCCGGATCAGGTGCTGCAGCAGCTCGGCCAGTTTTGGCTCAATAAGGTCGCAGGAAGAATTTATCTCCCGTAAGGCGGCCAGGCCGGGGGATGCTTTGGCCTTTAAAACATTAAGCCGGGCCAAAATCTTTTCAGCATCATGCCCGGGAGCGGCCGGATATCTATCCAATCCGGTTTGGAGCCTTTCCACGATCTCCAGAATCCCGGCTTCGGCTGCCTGGTATCTTTGCGCCAATATTTCGATCTGGTCTTGCAGCTCCCCGGCTTGAGCGCTTAAACCCGCCTGGCCGGAATCGCTTTCCACCCTGGCGGCCAAAACCATAGTCTGGCGCAGGCGCCGCTCCATCCGTTGTTGAATCAGCTTGAACTTCCGCCGGTTTTGATAGGCCTGGCGTTCAATGTCCCGACTTTGGTTGTAAAGTTTATCGGTCCCTTGTTTTTTCCTTTCCAGATATTTGGCGCTCTCCCATAATTTCTCCTGGCTTTTTACGATTTGATGCAACCCCGTCATCAGGCTTTTGGCGGACTGGCGCAGCTCTTGGAACATCTGGTGGGACCAGCACTCCCACCGGTTTTCCTTTTGGGGGTTAAAGCCCGATTCGGCGGGGTCCCGGCCTCTCCGCAAAAAAGACTGCCTAAACGCCGCCAGCCGGATCATTTTTCCCCGGTGCCCGGGATCGGAAACCTCCACCAGGCCTTCCTCCACCG
>JACQXR010000077.1 GCA_016208585.1 candidate division TA06 bacterium
AGTGGTAACATGGATATTTTTCAGTTTTCGGTCTCCGGTATAAGCATTCAACAAGCGTTCCAGCGAGGAATAATAACTTTCTTCGCGGGCGTCGCCTGCTTGGGCCGTTTCGTAAAGAGATTTTAAGTAAGTTTTAAGCATGGCTGCACAACGATCATTTACTATTGCTTGCTTATTTCTTTGGTAATGGTTGAATACCTCACCACCCGGTTCCTCCCGGCCTTCTTGGCCGCATACAGCGCCTCATCGGCGGCCTTGATCAGATCTGGTTTGTTGTTGGAGTCCTGGGGAAACGCTGCTACTCCCAGGCTGACCGTCACCGGCAGTTCCCCGGCCGTAGTAGAGAACTTCTCGCCCCCAATGGCCGTCCTCAACCCTTCGGCCAAAACCTCGGCCTCCTTGTCGGTCTTGCCCGGCCACACCGCTATGAACTCCTCGCCGCCGTAACGGGCCACGAAGTCATACTTGGAAATATTGGCCTTGAGCCGGGCCGCCACTTCCTTCAGCACCACATCGCCGATGGGATGCCCGTAGCTGTCATTCAGTTTTTTGAAAAAGTCTATGTCGAAAAGCGCCACGGACAAAGGTTTGTCAACTGACTTGGCTAAAGACTCGGTCAGAAAGTCCTGAAAGCGCCGGTGGTTGGCCAGGCCCGTCAGCCCGTCGCGGATGGCCATCTGCTCCTTCTCCTGGTAGAGGGCCGCGCTGCGCAGGGCCAGCGAGAACTGGCTCAAAAGGATGTGCAGGGTCTCGGTCTCGGCCTCGAAGACGTAGGGCTTGCGGCTTTCCAGCACCAGGATGTAGTGACAGACCCCTTCGTAGGTCAAGGGCGCCGCCAGCACCGAGCGGAAGCCGTGGTCCTGCCTCTCCTCGCGGCTGAACCGGAACAGGCCCAGCGAGCGGCGGTAGAAATCGTCCACCTTGCGCCATTCCAGGATTCTCAAAGCTTGTTCGCTAAGGGTGCCGGAAATATCCAGCTCGGCGCCCGGGGCCGGGAACCCGGCGGCGGGCGGCTCGGCCAGCAGCACCCGGCAGGGACCACCGGACTCCGGGGCCTGCAGCATGACCAGGTGGTCGCAGGAGACCAGCTCGGGGATCAACTTTCCCATGATCTCTATCACCTCGTCCACCTTCAGCCGGTTGGCCATCTGCTCCAAGTAGCGGTTCCATTCCTTGAGCCGCTCACCCTCCAGCCCCAGGGCCGAATGGCTCTGGTGGAGGATCATCAGCCGGGCCGCCTCTTCGGCGAATCCCGCCAGCAAGGCCTTAGAGCCTTCGTTGAAATGGTTCTCTTCCTCGCTGTCGGCTACCGCGATCCCCTCCACCCGGTTCTCCATGATGATGGGCACGGCCAAAAGCGACTTGAGCGGCTCGGACTTGGCGTAATATCCCAGATCTTTGGAGTCCTTGGAGAACACCGGATAGAGCAAAGCCTGTTTTTCCTTGACTACCCAGCCCAGGATTCCCTTCTGGGCATCAAGAGTCGCTTCCTTGATGATCTCGGCGCTGTAACTGCGCCAGGCCGCCAGTTTCAGGTAATTGGCTGAAGGGTCCAGCCGGAAAAAAGCGGCCGTCTTGGCGCCCAGGCTGGCGTGCATCAGCGAGGACAGGGCCTGCAGGTCATTCTTCAGCTCGGCCGCCGGAGCAATGATCTTCCGTTCCGGTTCGGCTTCCAAGTTCTGGGCCGGCGAAAAACTGCGCTTCAACAAAAGCCTGCCCACGGCAAAGGCCGCGGCCAGGAATAAAAACAGCCCGCCTAACCGGTACAGGGCCGGCCCGGGCAACAATTGGTGAAAGTAGGCGGAGCCGCCTTCGGTCAGGATAAGAACGGCCGGGGCCAAAAGTTGCCATCTGTCCTCGGCCCGGTAAAGCGACAGCAGGGTCAGCATCAGGTAGGAGAACAGCCAGGGGGAATTCATCCCCCCGGTCTGCTGGACGGCCATGACGGTGACGGCTGTCAGCAGCAGCAGGGTCCACAGCTGCCACCTCTGGCGGCTCTCCCGGCTGATGGCCCGCCAGATCAACGTTCCGTAGACCGATAGCAGGATTACGGCCCAGATGACCCCGGGAGTGGACGGCCAGGCCGCCGGATCGGGGTCGTTGGCCCGGTAAAAGGCCCCGGTAATGGCCACGGCGATCAGGGCGCCGGATATGACCAAAAGCCCGATCTTAAGCGGATTGGTTTTCTGCTTTTTCATTAAATATAGAACTTCTGATATTATTGTGACCAATAATCGACTATTTTTGTTCAATTACCAAACATGGGGCACTTCTGGTTGTCATGCCCGTAAAAACGGGCATCCAGAGGAATCACTGGATTCCCTCAGGAGTTTACCCCGTTGAAAAACGGGGAGGGAATGATATAATAACGCCATCTTGCTATTATATCTTTATCGTCAGATCTGGCAAAACAAACAACTCACTTTACCATGACAAACCAGACCAACCCGGCCAGGCCCGCCGCCCAGCAATAATAGGCAAAGTATTCCAGCCGGCCTTTTTTGACGATCTGCAGCAGGACCTTGATGGCCCAGTATCCTGAGATAGCCGCGGTAACGGCTCCCACCATCAGCAACACCAGTTCAGAGGACAGCAGGCCGGTCTCCAGCATGTCCTTCAGCTTGACCACCCCGGCCCCCAGGATGATTGGGATGGACAGCAGGAACGAGAACTCGGCCGCCTTCTCCTGGTTCATTTTGGTGAATATCCCGGCGGAGATGGTGCTGCCCGAGCGCGACACTCCCGGCAGTATGGCCACCGCCTGGGCCAGCCCGATGACCAGCGCCCGCCACCAGTTGATCTTGCCTTCATGGCTTTTTACCAGGCAAGTAAGGAACAGAATGGTCCCGGTGACCAGCAGAAAGACCGAGACCGCGATGGGACTGGCAAAGGCCTGCTCGATGACGTCGTCAAACTTGTAGCCGATGAAGGCCGCCGGAATGGTGGCCAGCATCAGCAATAAAGAAAGCCTTAAGTTGTCGTCGGTGAAGCACCAGCCCTTTTGGTAATACATCCGGCCCTTGAAGATCGATTTGATCAGCTTCCCGATCTTTATGCGGAAATATATCACCACCGACAGCAGGGTCCCCAGATGCACGAAGACCTCGAACCTCAGATTGTTGCCCTGAAGGCCAAACAGCTTTTCGGCCAGAGCCAGGTGCCCGGAACTGGACACCGGCAGGAACTCGGTCAGCCCCTGGATCAGCCCCAGTATCAACGCTTGGAAAATCGACATATTATCAATTCAATCTTAATTATTTGTTTTTGTTTTTTGCATTTAGTTTTCGGTTAAAGTCCCAGGCAAATGGCCATGATCCCCACCAGCATCACTATCTTGATGAAAAAGCTTATCCGGCCTAAATCCTCATCCCTTGGGCTGGTCAAAAGTTTCACGATCATTATGCCCAGCATCAGGTCCACCCCCAGGATCACCGCCAGCAGGTAACGGGTATTGTATATGCCCAGCAGATAGGGAACCGGGGTCAAGGTTATCAGGACCATCAGTGTCGCCGCCGCCAGTTTCAGGGATCTTTGCGCGCCCCAGGCTATGGGCAGGGTTTTGGCCCCTTGCGACAGATCGCCGCTCCGGTCCTGAACGTCCTTGATGATCTCCCGGGACAGGTGCATCAGAAAAGCAAACCCGGCCGGGAACCACGAAAGCCCGATATTTCCAACCGTCAGGCCGCCGTAGACAAAGGCCAACCCGCAGACCAGCGCCACGGTGAGATTCCCGGCCAGCCCCATCCTTTTGCCCCGGGCGGCATATAGCCATAAAAGGACCGATACCGCCAGGGCCAACGCCAAGGGTCTGACCCCGATGAAACATGCCAGGGCCAGGCCCAAAAGCATCCAGGCGGATCCCAGGTAAACGGCCGTCTTTGGCTGCAGCAGGCCCGCCGGCAGCGGCCGCTGGGACCGGTTGATCTTGTCGATCTCGTAGTCGTAAAAATCATTGAGGCTATTGCCCCCGGAAGCTATCAGCATAGCCGAGACCACAGCCAAGATTATGCCCCAAGCATGCGCTTTGAGCCCATAGCCCGAAGTGCCCACCAGCACCGAAAGCCCGGTGATGGCTACGTTCCCGGGACGGGAAAGTTTTATGGCAGCCAGGATTTTGTAGAACATCGCATTGAAAATATTTATCGTTTTAGAAAAAGTAGCCCGCTTTTAAACAAAACATGGGGCCGAGACCGTATTTATTTCTTGTGTTATCCCCAAATATTTTTACTGCGGCTATTTCTGCAGCGAAATTAAAACCATTAACGCCATAAAAATGAAGACCAACTGGGATATAAATACTATTTAACTATAATAAGTGATTCTATAGTTTCTAAAGTATCAAAAGTAAGAAAGCGCGAGTAATATAAACCTGAATATGGCG
>JACQXR010000078.1 GCA_016208585.1 candidate division TA06 bacterium
CTACAGCCTGAAACAGGTTCCACCTGCCTGCGCCGAGGCTTCGGCAGACAGGCCAACTCCAAGCCCAGCTTGCCGATTCATTCTTCACCGGCGCCAAATACCCTGAAAGATTTAGAAAACAAAAGGAAGGGGCTGTATAAGAAACTTGAAGAGCTGGAGGATTTCCGTCGGGGAACAATATCGGCCCATTTTCGCAAATGCGGAAAGGAAAACTGCATTTGTACCCAGCCGGGACATCCCGGGCATGGCCCCCAGTATCTGTGGAGCACGACCATTAAAGGAAAGAGCTATGCCAAAAATTTAAGGTTGGGCCCGGAGCTCCAGAAATACATGGACGAGACTGCCAATCATCGGAGCTTTTTAAAGGTTTGTGAAGAACTGGTTCAGGTAAGTGGGGAGATCTGCGACAAAAGGCCTGTCCCTGAAATGGCGGCAGGCAACGAGCTGGAGACGCTTAAAAAAAAATTACAAAGGATCTTCAGGCGGAAATACAAAAAGAGGTTAACCGCATAGTGACTCTGGCCTTTAGGGATCGGGATAAACTGGGGTATTTTGATCTGGAATCTTTAGAGCTTTGCATCCGGTCATCAATGCATGGTCTGGGCAGGCAGGTGCTGGAAAAATTGCTCAACGCTGATGGCGGAGATTACCGGGGAAGGATTTTACGGGACGAAGCGGGTAATGGGTATGAGTTTCGAGAGTATCGGGACAAAGAACTACTTACGGTTTTAAGCCTCTTGAAAGTAAAGCGGGCTTATTACTGACACGGCCCTAGACATAGAGGGGACCTCCTACAGCCCCGGTGTTAAAAGGATCATGAGCCGGGTGGGAGCTTGCAGACCTTTTGGCATCGGGCACGAAGAGATTAAAGAGCTATCGGGAATAGCGGTGAATGCCAAGGCGATCGAAAGAGAGTGTTATAAATTGGGAGCCGAGGTGGAGGCGTTCAACAAAAGGGAGGCCGATCAGCCATCATCTAACCAGGTGGATTTGAACAAACCGATTCCCAAAATGTATATCTGCCTGGATGGGACAGGAGTTCCCGTAGTCAAAGCCGAAACAGCTGACCGGCCCGGCAAGAACACCGCGGAGGCCAAAACCCGGGAAGCAAAATTGGGCTGTGTTTTTACCCAGACTGCTGCAGATGAAAAAGGCCGTCCGGTAAGAGACGAAGGTTCTACCAGCTATGTCGGGGCCATTGAGACCGCCGAGGTCCTTGGAAGCCGTATTTATAAAGAAGCCAAAAGTCGGGGCTTGGAAAGAGCGGAAAAGGTTTATCTGCTAGGGGACGGAGCGCCCTGGATCTGGAATATTGCCGATGAACAATTTTATGGAGCAACTCAAATCATCGATCTTTGGCATGCCCGGGAGCATTATTGGAACGTGGCCAGAGCAGCGTTTGCCAATCATCAAACCAAACAGGATCACTGGACGAAGAAACGACATGATGAATTAGATCAAGGCGAAGTAGAAAAAGTTATGGCGGCCATTAATCGGGGGGCAAATAATATCATCGCCTTGCGCTGCTGTCTCTTAAGCAATCGGTGGGAAGACTTTTGGGAGTACCGTGCTGCGGCATAATATTTTACCCATATATTTGTCGCACACCCTTTAAAAAATCTACACTCAAATGATGAACCTTCCATTCTCATATACCAACTGTTCATCGGCGTAGATCTTCCCGCCCTCCTTCATGTCGCAAAGCATATCCCAGTGTACCGCCGACTGGTTTTTGCCCAACGATTCCGGTAGCGAGCGTCCGATGGCCAGATGCACCGTGCCGCCGATCTTTTCGTCGAACAGCATGTTGCGGGTGAACTTCTTGATGTTGTAGTTGGTCCCCACCGCGATCTCGCCCACGAACCGGGCGCCGGGGTCGGTTTTCAGGATCTGGTTCAGCAGTTCCTCGCCCTTGCCGGCCGCGGCCTTTACCACCTTGCCCTTTTCAAAAGTCAGCCGGATGTCCTCCACCTCCCGGCCCATGAAGATCCCGGGGAAGCTGAAACGGATGGCGCCCTCGGCCGTGTCCTCCACCGGTCCGGTGAACACTTCGCCGTCAGGGAAATTCACGTGTCCCGAGCAGTTCACCCAGTTGCGCCCGGCCACGGACATTTTTAGATCTGTGTCCTCGGAGACTATCCGCAGGGTCTTCCTGGCGTTCAGGATGTCGCACAGGCGCTGCTGGTCGGCGTGGATCTGTTTCCATTTGGCCATCGGGTCTTCCTCGTTCAGGTAACAGGAGCCGTAGACGAAATCCTGATAGTCGGCCAGCGACATGCTGGCCTCTTGGGCGTTGGCCCAGTTGGGGAACATGGTGCCGCACCAGCGGGCCTCCTTTTTGGCCATCCGCTCCATGAATATCTGTATGATCGGAGCGAAGGCATGGGAAGCTAATTTTATTTTCTGGGGATCGACATCCGTCATCTGCCTGGTGTTGAGCGTGCCCATCAAAGTCAAAAAGGCGTCAAAAGTTTGGTAGGCGGTCAGCTCGCTTTGGTGGATGAACTGGATCTGCTCGGAGCTGCCCTGTTTGAGCATTATCTCGCCCAGATCTTCGTGGCTGATCTTAACCTGGGGATGGGCCCCCAGTAAAATGGCCTGGCGGTAGCATTCCTTGATTAACGGCAGCGTTACTATTGATCCCTGGATCAGGAGCTTTTCACCCTTTTTAAGATCCAGACAGTAACTGGCGATGACCGCGGCATGTTTTTGAATCAACAAGTCCATGATAACCTCATAAAAACATTACTTGGAAAATCTCAAATACTAATTCCTAATTTCTAAACAATATCAAAGTCATAAACCTTAAAGCACAAAACCGTTTTGAAAATTAATGAAAATTAGTATTTATTTAGGATTTATGGTTTTAAGTTTATTAGACCTTGGTCCTGATCGGCAGCACCACGGTGGTGATGCCCAGCCACTGCAGGCGCTGCTGCAGGGCGTAGGGGGTCTCGTTATGCAGGAACCGGTGGAAGATGCTTTCTTTGGTGAATATCAGCTTGCTGGCAAAGACGGTTAATCTGGGATATTCCTTGGCCACCACCTGGCAGAGCTGACTGGCGGTCTCGATCACCTCGGTGCCCACATCCATCCGGTAATCGGCCGGGAATCCGAAGCGCCGGGCGATGTCCACGTATTTCTTCAGCGAATCCTCTACCGAGTTTTTCAGGGCGTCCACTTCCCGGGCCCCCTTGAAAGAGCCGGAGTCCACCACCGCCACCGAGATGAAGATGAAATTCTTGTAAAGTTTTGGAAAATTGCGGATCACCGAAAGCAGGGTGTGTACCCCGAACCCGTTGTACTCGTTTACCAGCACCACCGCCGTCATCTCCTTGGGGTTAAGCGGCTCGACGTTCTTGGATCCGGTGGTGGGAAGGTCCAGCAGCATCTCATCCAGCTCCCGGGATCCCTTTTTAACGGTCTCGTAATGGTTGCGGATCCGGTAGCAGAATACCACTAAAACAAAGGTGATCACCAGGGTCAGCCAGCCGCCGTGCAGAAATTTCTCGTAAACGGCGATACACAGGATCGTCAGGCACAGGATCAGGCCGGTGATATGCACCGGGATATGCTTCTTCCAGTCTTTTTCCAGTTTGCGGTGAGTGATGAAATACCTGATCATCCCTGTTTCCGAAAGGGAGAAGGTCAGAAAAACGTTGATGGAATACATGATCACCAGCATGGAGATCGAACCCTTAGCGTAAAACAGCAGGATCAGGGATGATATCCCCATCAAAAGCACGCCGTTGTTCATGGTCAGGCGTTCCGACAGCGAGGCGAAGCGGTGCGGGAGCCAGGAATCCACCGCCATGTTGGACATAACCCGCGGCCCGTCAATGAAGCCGGTCTGGGCGGCCACGAACAATAGGGCGCCTTCAGAGAGGATGGTGATCAGGGCCAGTAATTTTCCGAAAGACCATTGTCCGAATAAAGCGTCGGCCAAAACCGCGTTTAATGTCCTGCCATGCACCGGCTCAACCCGCAGCAGCAGATAACACAAAAACAACCCCCCGGCCGTTATGGCCAGCGATCCGGCCATCAGGGCCATGGTCCGTTTGCCGGTCTGCACCCGGGGTTCGCGCATCACCTGCAAGCCGTTGGAGACGGCTTCTATCCCGGTATAAGTGCCGGCACCCAGCGAGTAGGCCCGCACAAATATGGCCATGACGCCCAGCAAACCGATGGTCTGGAGGTCGGCCTTGAAAGAATTATGAACATCGCCGATGATCGGTGCAAAATCAAAAGTGTGCGAGAAGATACCGTAACCTATCATAAAGATATGGGTCAGAAAGAACACGACAAATATTGGGGCTAACGCTGTTACAGATTCTTTTACCCCCCGCAGGTTAAGGATTATCAGAACGACTATCAGAAAAGCACAGAAAGGAATTTTGTATATATGATACTGGATGGGTAAAAAGCTGAACAGAGCGGCCCCGCAGGCCGTTATGGAAACGGTAATGGTTAAAATGTAATCCACCAGTAAGGCCGCGCCGGAGACCACGCCGGCCTTCTCCCCCAGGGTATGGGTGGCTACAATGTATCCGCCGCCGCCGTGGGGAAAATGCTCGATGATCCGGGAATAGGCGTATGAGATGATGAACACGGTCAGGGCTGTGGCCAGCGCTAAAAAGACGGCCAGATAAGTATGCTGGCCCAGCGCTCTAAAGGCTTCTTCCGGACCGTAGGAGGATGACGAAAGCCCGTCGGCCCCCAGCCCGATCCAGGCCAGCAGGGCCACCAGCGAGATCTTGTGAAAGATCTTGGGATCGTCCACATCCTTAGGGCCGCCGATGACGGTGCGGCGGAACTTGTTCACTAATTTGGTGATGAATTCCGACTCGGAAAACGGCATATCATTCCTGTAAAAACATTGATATCGAAGTTAAACAGACCATTGTTTTAGAAAACGCCCGGGGGTAGACAAGATTTACATGATTTTTATATTCACCAAACATTGGCGCTCACGGATCAAATGCGCCAAACCGGGAGAGGCATCTGGCCTGATACCCCAATAATCTTATCTGGCTATCCAAACATTTCAGGAACAAAACATCAAATGGGGTTATGAATTAAATCGGATGGGGTTTCCTCAGCCCTTTGTGTCCCTTCGGCCCGGCTCACTCCTATGGCCTGCAGGCCGGAGACTGGGCGGTTGTTTCCCGGCAATCAATCGGCATCGTCTTTCCCTTTAATCCGCTAAAGCGCGGGCCATCATTCCCATGCTGTTGGCAGGTTTGTCTGAACTGCGGACGGACATTTCTACCCTCGGGGCCGGCATTCCTATTGTGCGGGCCGGTTATACTGCGCTGCGGGCGAACATTCCTACCCTGCGGGAGGATTTTCCTATGGTCGGGGCGGGTTTTCCTACGCTACGGGCGGGTAAAACAGTCCGCGCAAGCGTGGCGCGCAGAATCGTTATCTGCCTGACACCAAGGGGTTAGCGATCTCAAACCTGCCCCTCTCCTAATGTTCAGCCTACGTAGCAGGCAGCAATAATAATGGCTACTACGGCGAAGTGGGCCGTTAGGAGAGGGGTTTGGGGTGAGGTCGGTGCCCGGTGGTAGCTCCCGCATCTGTTTTGCTGCCTTTCAAAGGCGGGCGTCTGCCGCGGGAGGGAACGGGCTGTGTTATCGGCTTCCGTGAATGTCATGTTCAGCCCGTTCAGGCTGCCGGTTATAATTGCTTCGGTGCGAAACAGGCGGGTAAAGACTTCTTTGGATACTTTCTTGGTCACAAGAAAGTATCGTTAATAACATGTTTGGACACACCCCCTGTCCCCCTCTGGCCCAGAGGGGACTAAGGGACCGGGGTTACGCCTTCGGCGCCAGTTCCGGCTTGACCTTCTTTTTCCCGGCGTGCCGGTGCAGGATGGAAAGATTATAGCGGTGCGCCAGTTCCGGCTTGTCGGTATGCAGCGACTGCCCGGCGTCGTTTATCGCCTTCAGGCAGGCATACGCGTACCTTTGGCCGCATAGAACTCGCACACGGCATCCGGCAGCGATTTCAACCGCTTCACTTCCTGATCGGCGTCGGCGGTTTTCAGCGTCCCCAGCAGCGTCTTGCCTTCGGCCAGCAGTTTTGCGATGTCCGTCCCGGCCAGGCTTTTGGCGTTTGCCTCCAACAGCTTGGTCATGGTTTCCATCTGCTGCGCCATCGCCGGGACAAGCTTTACCTGGGTGATGCGGCACAGGCCGTCGGGCAGGTTCGCGCCCAGACGCCTGGCGCTCATGGCTCGCATCGCCACCTTGCGCCGCCATACCTTGGCCTGCTGTAGCGCGCCGTTCTGGACGCGGGTGGCGTCCTTCGATTCCGCCGCCAGCAGCGCCTTGTCCTTCATGGAGGCCGATACCCGCTCGGCCACAGTCTTGGTGCCGTTAAGCATGCCCGGCGGCAGGATGGCGCTTAGATCCGCGCCGTCGGATGCCGCCACGCCGTTGGTGTACCCGTACTGTTCTTCCAGATAGCTGCCGCGGTAACGCGCGCCCTGTGCGATAAATTGAGCCTTGGTCAGTTCAATATTCTTGTACGCCTCCTTTTTTGGGGTTAAATTTATGTCCTGATGATGCCTAAAAACTATCCATATTGTCAAGAACATTAATGCAAAAGCATATCCGTCTTATTGCTGGCTCTCATCCTGGCGCTGGCTGTAATTCTCAAACCGGGTATAGCTTCGCAGGAAAGTCAGCTTTCTGGTGCCCACCGGCCCGTTGCGCTGCTTGGCCACGATCAGGTCGGCCACTTCCGATTCCATGCTGATCTCCGGGGTCCATTTCTCCTTGCTTTTATACGGCGCCTTATCCCGGTGCAGGAACATCACCACGTCGGCGTCCTGTTCCAAGGCCCCGGATTCCCGCAGGTCGGACAGGATGGGCCGGGAATCCTGTCCCCGCTGCTCGCTCAAGCGGGAAAGCTGGGACAGGGCAAGCACCGGAACGTTCAACTCCTTGGCCAGGGCCTTCAGCGAGCGGGAGATCTCGGAAATCTCCTGCTGGCGGTTTTCGACCCGGGACGACGAGCCCCGCATCAGTTGCAGGTAATCCACCACCACCAGCCCCAGGTCCACCTCGGCCTTTAAGCGTCGGGCCTTGGCCCTGATCTCCAGTGGGCTCATGGCCGAACTGTCGTCGATGTACATGGGAGCCTGATGCAGCACCGAAGCCGCGCTGACTAGGGCCGGCCATTCCTCCTGGGAAAGATAGCCGCTGCGCACCTTGTAGCCCGATACCCTGGCTTCGGCGCACAACAGCCGCAGCACCAGCTGCTCCTTGGACATCTCCAGGCTGAACACCGCCACCGGGATTTGGTTCTGCACCGCCACATGCTGGGCGATATTCAGGGCAAAGGCGGTCTTTCCCACCGAGGGCCGGGCCCCCACTATTATCAGGTCGCCTTTCTGCAGGCCGGAGGTTATCAGGTCCAGGTCGGTGAATCCGGTCTCCAGCCCGGTGATGTGCCGCTTCTCCCGGTACAGTTTTTCCACCGTCTCAAAACTGTCGTGGATGAAGGTCTTTAAGGGGATCAGGCTCTTGCGCAGCCGCTGTTCCTTGATGGAAAATATCATCTGCTCCGAACGGTCCAAAAGTTCCTCCGGGTTTTCGGTGGCCTGGTAGCTGAAGGAAATAATCTCGGAGGCGGAGTTTATCAGGCGGCGCAACACGGCCTTCTCCACCACAATCCGGGCGTAATAATCGATGTTGGCCGAAGTGGCCACGCTGTCGGTCAGCCTGGTCAGGTAGACCGGCCCGCCCACTTCGTCCAGGGATTTCTGCCGCCGCAGTTCCTCGGCCAAAGTAACCAGGTCCACCGGCTGGTTGCGTTCGTAAAGGTTTACCGCCGCCCGGTAAATTTTGCGGTGAGCCCCAAAATAAAAATTATGCTCGTCGGCGATCACCTCCACCGCCCGGCTTAGGGCTTCGCTGTCCAAAAGCATCGAGCCCAGAACGGCCATCTCGGCCTCCTGGGACTGGGGCGGCACCCGGTCAGGCATTTGTCTGTCCGGCATTGGCCGGTCGGGCAGCTGCTGGTTATCCGCCATGTTTAACCTCCTGGTCGTATATCTGGCGCACTAGTTTCACGTCCTCCCAGGTATCCCGCTTCCAGGCCGGGTTGCGCAGCAGCGCCGCCGGATGAAAGGTGGGAACGAGTTTTATGTTTTGATAGTAATGTATTTTGCCCCGAAGCTTGGAAATGGGGATATCGGTCTTTAAAAGGGTCTGAGAGGCAAAGGCGCCCAGGGTGCAGATCACCGTCGGTTTTATTATCTCCAATTGCCTAATCAGATACGGCTCGCAGAGTTCGATCTCATCCGGTAGTGGGTCCCGGTTATCCGGCGGCCGGCATTTTAAAATATTGCAGATGTAAACCTGGGAGCGCTTGAAATTTATGGCTTCAATGATCTTGGTCAAAAGCTGCCCGGCCTTGCCCACAAACGGCAGGCCCTGCTGGTCTTCATCGCTTCCCGGAGCCTCTCCCACGAATACCAATTTGGAATTGGGGTCGCCGTCCCCGAAGACGAATTTGATCCGGGTCTTGCCCAGCGAGCACTTCTGGCATTTTTCGATCTGGCTGCGGTAATCGCCTAAAGAGACATTTGACTCTGCGGATTTTGGTTTGGCCGGAGCCGGAGCCTTGGCTTTGGCCCGTTTCAGCGCCAGTTCTGTCTCCCCCAATTCCTGCTGCTGTTGTAAATAGCGCTTTGCTTTTTGCACTAATATTTTATCGGGCATTCGGATTTTCTTCCCGCTTTTTAAGCAGTTCGTCCAATTTATCCAGGATGATCCCGGCCAGCTTTGATTTTCCCATCAGGGACAGTTTAACGGCCCGGCCTTTGGGTTCCAGCAGCGTGGCCTGGATCTTGCCGCTGGCAATGGTCTTGGGGCCGTTGGCCACTATCAAATCCAGATTTTTGGAAATGAGTTTCTTCCGGGCGTTGGCCAGCAGGTCTTGTGATTCCAGGGCAAAGCCTATCAGCAGGGCGTGTTTTTTATTGTTTTTGGACGCCTGGGCCAAAATGTCTGAAACCGGCTCCAGTTTGAGATTCAGGGTGCCGGGACCGCGTTTTATTTTCTGGACGCTGGTTTTCGAAGGTTTGAAATCGGCCACCGCCGCCGTCATTACCAGCGCCCTGTTAAGCGGCAGATGTTTTTTTACCGCCTGGGACATTTGTTCGACGGTCTTTACCTTGACCAAATGATGCACCTGCGGGGGATTGATATCGGCCGGTCCGGTAATCAGCGTGACCCTGGCTCCCCGGGCTTCAGCCTCAGCCGCCAGGGCGTAGCCCATCCTGCCGGAGGAGCGGTTGGTGATGGTCCGCACCGGATCTATGTCCTCCTCTGTCCGTCCGGCGGTGATCAGCACCGGGATCCCGGCCAGCTGCCGGCTGGGGTAAAGCGCTTCCTGGATGGCCTTTTCTATTGTCTCCAGCGAGGCCAGCCGCCCCTTGCCGATGTCGCCGCAGGCCAGGCGGCCGCTCTCCGGCTCGATGATCTTCCAGCCGAAAGATTTCAGTTTTTTCAGGTTCTCCTGCACCGCCCGGCTCTGCCACATGTTGACGTTCATGGCCGGGGCTATCAGAATGGGAACGGTGGCGGCCAGGGCCACGGTGGTTAAAAGATCGTCGGCGATGCCGTTGGCCGCCTTGCCCAGGAAATTGGCGGTGGCCGGGGCTATCAGCACCAGGTCGGCCCACTGGGCCAGCGAAATGTGCTCGATCTGCTGGGGCTTTTGTTTTGGGAAAAGTTCCAAGGCCACCGGGTTTCCGGTCAGCGATTCGAACGAGGCCGGGCCCACCAACTGGCAGGCCGACTTGGTCATCACTGCGGTCACCTGGTGCCCTTTTTTGCGCAGCCGGCTGGCCAGGTCAAGAGCCTTGTAGGCCGCGATGCTGCCGGTTACCCCCAAGAGTATTTTTTTGCCGGAACTCATGTCCGCTGAAAGACCACCTGTCCGTCGCGCATCCGTTCCAGGGCCATGGTGATCGGCTTTATTTCCATCTCCCGGGATGACATCCGGCGGATCTCGTGCAAACGCCTGGCCTCTCTGGCCGCCACCAGCACCGCGATATATTTGTTCTCCAGCCCTTTGGAAATCTCATCGATTGGTATGAAGCCCATGGTAGTCCCTCCGTTTATAGATTTTTTAATTTTTGATTTCTGATTTCTGATTTTTTATCTGCCCCGCCGTCACTTTATCACGTTGACCACTTCATCCCGGTTGTAGCGGACCAGCCTGCAGCGCTCGGCTTCGATGATGGCGGCCACTGCTTTGACGGTCTGGTCGAACTTGTCGTTTATCAACCAGTATTCAAAATCGCCGATCTCCTGCATCTCCAGCTTGGCCCGGTTCAGCCGTTTGTTGATTACTTCTTCGGAATCGGCGGCCCGGCCCTTCAGCCGGGTCTTCAGTTCCTTAAAAGTCGGAGGCAGCACAAATATGGTGACCGCCTGGGGGTAAAGTTTTTTTATGGACCTGGCCCCTACCGTGTCGATGTCCATGATCACATCCTGGCCGGCGTTGAGTTTGTCGTCGATCTGTTTGCGGGGGGTGCCGTAGTAATTCTCGTGGACCATGGCCCATTCCAGAAGCCGGCCCTCCTCCAGCATCTGCTCGAACTCCTTGGCCGGGACGAAGCGGTAATCCTGACCCTCGCGCTCGCCCGCCCGGGGCGGCCGGGAGGTGACCGAGATGGAATAGTAAATCTCGGGATGCAGGGCCACTATGCCCCGGCACAGGGTGGTCTTGCCAGCCCCGGACGGGGCCGAGAGAATTATGGGAAAGCCTTTGCGGTCGGGATAGATCATAGTATTTCGCGATTGTTATGTTTTGTGAATACTCTAGAACTAACCACTGAAACAGAATTGTGAGAAGCACGGAAAATCTACCGTTAAATATATCAAATTAAAAACCGTAGAATAACATGCAAATAATTACCAGTTTTTTATTCCGTGAATTTAGTGCTTCAATGCTTCCGTGCCTGCACGCTGTAGCGTTACGGCGCGCAAGCGTGGTAAAATTTATTCAGTATTATTGCAGCAGCAGCCGCTTGGCCAGTTCCCCGGTTGAAGCACAGACGGCGGTCAGGTCGGCCCCCTGGTCCTGGTCAACCCTCAGCTGCTGGCCGGTGGCGGCATCCACCAAAAAAACCTTCACATAATAGCCGGTCTCGGTCTTGTCTATCTGACCCACCAGCATTTGTCTGACGTTCAAAGCCTGACCCATCTGGGCGGCGCAGATCGGCTCCAGGCAATACGTCTGGCCCATATTTTTCCTGGCCAGCAGTTCCTGCATCCGGTCCTTGGGAGTGATGCTGAAACGCCCGGTATTGGCCATTTCGGTTCGCAGGAAATCGGCGTAGACCAGGGCGTCCTGCCAGGAGGCGTTGGGGCCCTGATAGATGTTGACCGCGGCTTTTATCTGCAAGGTGTCTCCGGTGGCCGTCAGGGCCGCGCCCTCAATGGTCACCTGGCCCAGCCTGGCTCCAGGTTTTACTTCCTCAACCGGTTTGGCGGTTTCGGTTCCGGCCGTCTGTGATTTTTTGTCCGACCTGGAAAGGAACCCCAGATCAACCCTTACACCGGCGCTCAGGGCCAGGGTCTCCCAAGGTTTGAAATCGCCGCCCCCGCTCAGGTTCTGAACCTTAAGCAGGCCGTTGGCCAGGTTCATTCGGGTGGCCAGCATCACTTCGCCCACATAGACCGGCATCCGCAGGCCCGCTCCGGCCAGCACCATGGGCGGGGTGCTGTATATTTTTTTCTGGTCCAGGGCCACATACTGCCAGCGCCCGGCCAGCCCCAGGCATAAGGTGGCCTTTTTGATGGAAAGCGATGTCCCGGCCGAGGTGTAGGCGTTGCCCAGCATCGGCCACTGGCCGTTCATGATGTCGGTGCCGCCGTTGATGCCCAGCCTAAAGCCCCAGAACTTGAGCCCTAGCGAAGCCTTGATCGAAAGCATCCCGGGAAAATCTATTCCGGTCTGCTGGTCGGCGGACTTGTGCTTATATTCAATCCCTCCCAAATACAGATTTGCATCACCGGTAAAGGTCTGGGTCAATGTGTCATAGGCCAAAGAACCAACGCTGACCGAATCCAACCGGGGCTGGCCGAAGGGGATCCCGGCGTTATTGTAATAATCACCCGTAAGGGTGTAAGGCATTCCTTTTTCTATGGACATGCCGGCCTTGAGAATGGGTATTTCGAAATTGGCGCTTAAGACCATGCTGACTTGGGTGCCGGACAAAGTGCAGGTGAAGCGGTCGTAGAATATGGAACTGTCGAAGCTGCTGCGCACCGAAACGCTGTCGAAGCGGATGCGGGACAGGCTATCGTCGACGATACCGCTAAGATTCGTCACCCGTCCCGAAGTATTGATGGAGAAATCGCCGGTGGCGGCCATCTTGGTAACCTTAAGGCCCATGCCCACTTTGAACGGCCCGAACTTGGTGCCGCTGCCCAAAAATACCGGGGTATTCATCAATGAAAGGTTCCCCTGCCCTCCCATGGTGATGACCCCGGTGCCGGAGAGCTTCCAGTTCACGGTCACGGTGTCGTTGAAGCCGGTGACGGTGCTGTCCAGCAAGTAGGGGTATTCGTAGGAAAGGGACTTGGAAATCTGGACGATCCCGCTGTCCAGGCCCATCTCCATGCCGGAGCCCCGCTGCACGGCTATTCCGATCCCGACGGGCCCGGCCTTGCCGGCCACCCCCACATAGTCCAGGCCGCCCAGGTCGGTGAGCGTGACGGTGGTGGGAACGCTGATGGACGGGGAGACTTCCGAGCTGTCGATCACCTTGATCTTGAAATCGCCGCTGACGTCCTTGGAAAGGCTGCCGGCCACGAAGATGTCCAACCCCTGGGTGCGCTCCAGGCCGGCCGGGTTGACCATCATCCCCACCGTGCCGTGGGCTTGGACGACGTCCAAAAATCCGTGGTCCAAAAAATAGAGGTTCAGGTCCGGGGTGCTCATCTTGATGTAAAAATTTAAGGCGCTGTCTATGTTTTGAGCGCACAGGCCTCGAGCCAGTACGGCCAGAAGTAATCCGGATAATAAGATTTTCTTCATAAAATATTTCTCCTTTGCTATTCTGGAACTACTACAAAATTACTTTTACACGGAAACACTGAATTATCGAAATGAAAATCACTGAAGTTATGGAGCCCCACGGGCAAAGCCCGTGGTTCCTTTCCCTAGGTTACCCCGCCAGTGGCGGGGTTATCCGCCTTGAGTAATCAGCGACATCCGCCGTAGCATCTACTTGATGCGCATTCATCCACGGGCATAGCCCGTGGTCTTCTGCGAAGGCGGATAAAATTAATGGGCATTATTCCGTGTTTCCAATATTTCCGTGTTTCAGTGGTTAGTTTTGCCGTAGTCTTATTCTATGTTTTGGACCTGCTCCCGCATTTTTTCGATCTCCTCCTTTAGCTGCACCGTCAGCTGGGAGATTGTGGCCTGGTTGGCCTTGGCCCCCATGGTATTGGATTCCCGGTTCATCTCCTGCAACAGAAAATCCATCCGGCGGCCCACCGGTTCCGGAGTCTTCAGGAATTGATCAAAGGCCTTAAGGTGGATCTTCAGCCGGACGCATTCTTCGGTGATGTCGCAGCGGTCGGCATAGATCGCGGCCTCCTGGGCCAGCCGGCCCTCATCGGCCCCGGTCCCGGCCAAAAGTTTGTCCATTTTTGACTGCAGCTGCTTCCGGTATTCCGCCACCCGGCCTTCGGCCAGCTTCTCTATCTGGACCATTATCTGGTTGATGTTGTTCAAACGTTTTTTAAATTCGGCCTCCAGCCTTTTTCCTTCCTGCTGCCGCATCCGGTTCAGTTCGGCCAGACCTTTGGTCAGGGGTCCTTCCGCCAGCTGCCAGGCCTTCTGCTCCGAAAAGCCGGCCGGGACCACCGCCAGCACATCGGGGAAGGCGGTGATGGCCCTGATGTCTACCCCGCCCATAAGTCCCAGTTCTTTTTTTAAGGTCAGCAGGATCTTATGGTAATGGCGGGCCGCCTTGATGTCCAGCCTGGGCAGGGAAGCCTGCTCCCGGCCGCTGTAATTCAGCACCAGGGTGACCGAGCCCCGCGAGATTTTTTGCTGGATCAAAGTTTTTATCCTGGCTTCCAGGCAGGCGAAGGCCCGGGGCAGCCGTAAGGATATCTCGGAATAGCGGTTGTTGACCGAACGGACCTCGATCCCGATCTGATGTTCTTCGGTCCTGGCTTCGGCCCGGCCGAAACCGGTCATGCTCTTTATCATGCAAACCTTATTGTGAGTTAGCTTGTTATTATACCATAAATAAGGGTTATGTCAATTTTAAAGTGGCAAAAAAAATAAAGGGCCGGAGATCTGCTCCAACCCTGATTTTATTTCAATATTTTATGCGATAATGAACGCCATGCCCGGTTTCGCAAAGCCCGGCTTTAATACTGGTGGACGAACAACCCGCTTCTCAGTTTCGGCTCGAACCAAGTGCTCTTGGGCGGCATCACCTGCCCGGAATCGGCCACCGAGATCAGTTGTTTGATGTTGACCGGATGCAAAGAGAAAGCCGCCGCATACTTGCCTGAGTCCACCAATTTGACTAATTCCTTTGTCCCCCGGATTCCGCCCACGAAGTTGATCCTCTTGTCGGTGCGGGGGTTCTCTATGCCCAAAATGGGATGCAGAAGATTATCCTGCAATATTGAGGCATCCAGCCGTTTCACCGGATCATTCTGATCGTAGCTGCCGTCCTTGGCGGTCAAAAGATGCCACTTCCTGTCCAGATACATGGAGAATTTCAGATTGCCTCCGGGAACGTCCGGAGCATTTTCGGAAACCTGGAATTTTGGGCCGATCTTTTTGAGGAATTCTTCTTTGGAATTTCCGTTCAGGTCCTTCACCACCCGGTTATAAGCCATGATGTTCATTTGGTTGTCAGGAAAGATCACGGTCAAAAAGAAATTATATTCCTCTTTACCGGTGTGCTTGGGATTTTTGGCCTTCCGCTCCTTCCACAGGCGCCAGGCGGCGGCGCTGCGATGATGGCCGTCGGCCAGGTACATATATTTCAGTTTTGAGAATTCAACCTTCAGCGATTCCACAATCTTCCGGTCATCGCAGACCCACAGGGTGTGCTTGACGCCGTCGTCCGAGGTGAAATCGTATTCCGGGGTTTTCTTGATCCAGTCGTTGACAATAGAGTCTATGGCCGGGACCGCCGGGTAGGTGAAGAACACCGGCTCGGTGTTGGCGTTGATGGCGCTGATGTGCCGGGTGCGGTCGTCCTCCTTGTCGGGCCGGGTATGCTCGTGCTTCTTGATAATATCCTTATCGTAATCCTCGGCCGAGGCCGACGCCACCAGGCCGATCTGCGAGTGGCTGCCCATCACCTGCTTGTAGATATAAAAGCAGGGTTTTTCTTCCTGGAACAGCCAACCATTGGTCTTGAATTTTTCGAAGTTGATCTTGCCCTGCTGGTAGACCTGGTCATCGTGCTCGTCGATCTTGGGGTCCAGGTCTATCTCCGGCCGACTTATGTGCAGGTAGCTTTTGTCGTTGCCTTTGGCCAGCTCCCGGGCCTCTTCGCTGTTGACCACGTCGTAGGGCGGCGCGGCGATGTCTTTGGCAAACTCTTTCCTGGGGCGGACCGCCTTGAACGGTAGAACAATTGCCATTAATGCTCCTGATGTTTTATATTGTAAAATATTGTTTAGACTCAATTATCGTTAATTCTATTATATTTCAGCCCGAATTTCAACCAAATAAAACCCCGTAAAATGGAGCCCCACGGGCAAAGCCCGTGGTTCCTTTCCCTAGGTTACCCCGCCAGTGGCGGGGTTATCCGCCTTGAGTAATCAGCGACATCGTCCGGCGCCAAAGGCCATGGCCGACGGCGTCCGCCGTAGCATCTACCTGCGAAGGCGGATAAAACCCCGTTTTACCCTAAAATAACATAGGGGCAATTCACGCGTCCTACGAAGTAAGCCAAAGGCAAACGAAGTAGAATGAATTGCCCCTACAATCATAACAACCGTCAGAATTTATCTATGCAGGTCTCCCTCTCCTGATTTATCAGGGGAGGGATTAAGGGTGGGGTTATTTGTTCACCTGGAACGTCCGATCGCCCTTCTCCAAAAACTTGACGATCTGGTTGGCGGCGGCCAGCCCGGCGTTGATGTTGGCCTCCGAGGTCTCGGCGCCCATTTTCTTCTTGGTGGCATGGTAGCGGTTACTAAAGATTTCGGCGATCTCGGCCTGGCAGTCCGGCGCAATGTCGGTGGCGTACTTCAGATCCTCGCGCTCGGCCATCACCTTCTTTAAACCCTCTTCGTCTATCACTTCCTTGCGGGCGGTGTTGATCAGGGCCGCGCCCTTCTTCATCCTGACCAACAGATCGTAGTTGATGGATTTTTTAGTCTTCTCGTTGGCCGGGATGTGCAGGGAGACATAGTCGCACTGGGAATAGAGGTCCTCCATCTTGTCGAAGACCTTGACCCCCTCGGCCTCCATCTTGGATTTTTCCACGAAGGGATCAAAGGCGCAGACCGTCATTCCGAAACCCTTGGCGATGGCGGATACTAATCTGCCGACATTGCCGTAGGCGTGAATGCCCAGCTTCTTGCCCTTAAGCTCCGAGCCGTTGCCCTCGGTGAATTTATTGCGGGCCAAAAAGACCATCATCCCGACGGCCAGCTCGGCCACCGCGTTAGAGTTCTGGCCCGGGGTGTTCATGGCGCAGATGCCTTTTCCAGTGGCGGCGGCCAGGTCTATATTGTCGTACCCGGCCCCGGCCCGGACGATGACCTTCAGGTTCTTTGCCGCCTCGATCACTGCCGCATCGGCCTTGTCCGAACGGATGATCATGGCATCGGCATCGGCCGCGGCCTTCAGCAGGTCGGCCTTGTCGGTGTATTTTTCCAGCTTGACCAGCTCGTAGCCGGCCGCGGTGAAGATCTTGGAGATCCCTTCCACCGCCACCTTGGCGAAGGGTTTTTCGGTGGCCAACAGCACTTTTTTTGCCATGATCGTCTCCCTTATTTATGATAATTCTTTTATGATGTGTTTTGCCAAATGCTCGTCGATCTCGGTATGTCTGGGCACCGGTTGTTGTTTGCCGGTGGCCGGGTTCTTGAATAGATCGTGCCGTCCGCCCCGGCGAACCAGGATGCAGCTCAGGCCGGACAAGGTTTTGATGAGATCTTTCCTCTTCATACCGAAAGGGCCAGCTCCTTGATCTTGTGCTGGGCAGGCACTTCATCCATCATCATCAATTGGTAGGCATCCCTCATGTTTTCTTCAAGTTCCTTAAGGGTCTCGCCCTGGCTCATGATCTCAGGATGTTCAAGAAGCTTGCCCACCCAGTATTTCTTGCCCTTCCAATAGATCATGTTTATTTTTGTTTTCATATAACCTCCACGGGTATTATGCTTACGATCATTTCCTGATTGTCCAACCTTAAAATGGTATCAAAACCGGCTTTAAAAGTCAACAGCCAACCGCCGGCGACCCGGCGGTTGGGATATGCTTCAGCGGTACGCATCCTTCCTATCGTCAATTGTCAGCAGGTAGACGATCCGCTCCTTGCTGTCTCTGGAGTAAAACAGGCGGTAATCGCCGATCCGGTACCGCCAGGTGTCCGGCGAATAGCCTCGCAGCTTTCTGATCTGGGGGCCGTAGTATGGTTCCTGCCTTAACCGGGGATAGACGTATTCCCTGATCTTCCGCTCCAGGAATTCCCTCCGGGCCGGCTCCAGCCGCTTCAGGCGGGCCAGGAACTCGGCGGTCTCGAAGATGCGGAACTCAGGCAAAGCGGCCCTTTCGGGCCTTGGCGTCGCGCCGGCCGCGCTTAAGGCTGGCATTAAGGGATTTATCCGGCTTTATTTCCGCCATTTCGGCCTCGTCAGCCAGGCTGGATTCTTCGATGTAGCGCAGGGCCGCGGTCTCGATGAAATTGGACAGCGGCCGGTTGTCGCGCTGGGACAGGATGCGGAACATTTTGTAGGCCTTGTCGTCCAGCCGCAGGGTAATGGTGGTTGGCATGGCGTTTCTCCGTTAATTAGTTTTCACTGAAAAAGAAGTGACAAATATGCAGTAAACATGCGGATTTCACTTCCGTTGGCCGTTAGAAAATGGTATAATTAGGGACAACAACGGAGGAATTATGCTGCGGTTACGAAGCCCCCAACAGCGGGAAATATGAAATGGCCATCCCGAAAGATATCCTGGCCCTTATTACTCGGAGGATATATTAGTGGACATTCCCGATTCTATCAATCCAATATTATTTGCGTATTTCGGGTATTTTGGTGGAAAAAAGTCTACTATTAGCGGTTTTTGCTGCCGTATTTCAAGAAACACAAGACGTTTAAGAAGCTGAACACCGGGCGGAACAGCACGCCAATAGAATCTTATCTTCGGTTGATGTATCTCAAGCACCGCTATCAGATGGGATACGACACCTTAGTGAAGGAGGTGTCCGACAGTTTCAAATGGCGCCGGTTTTGCCGCTTGTCATTGAGCAGCAAAGTTCCCGATGATACGACTTTGGTCAAGCTGACTAATTTGTACGGCCCGGAATTAGCCCGGGAGATCAACCAGGAACTGGTCAAGAAACTCATCAAGAAAAAGATCATCCGGGGCAAAAAGTTGAGGGCCTACTGCAAAGCGGTCGAAGCCAAAATCCATTTCCCTAAATCTGATCAGCGACGTGTCCGTAGCTGCCAACAATGTTGACGACGGGAAAATCCTGGGTAATCGGCTGGAGAAGCTCAAACAAAAAACGTCTGACTTGAATGAAATGCACGTGGACGGAGCGTACCCCAATGCCGAAAACGACGTTAAATGCCAAGAGTTGAAAATCACTATGGTGCAAACCGGCATCAAGGGCACCAAATCTGATGGGGTTGAAATCACCATTAGCAAGGATGAACGGCAGAGATATACGGTTTCCTGTCCCGGCCAAACGGTTGCTGCTGAAAATACTAGTACCCGTTATAAAGCGCAGTTTGACGCCACCTGCTGCGCCGGCTGCCCGTTAGCCGGACAATGCAAACATGCTTCAGGCAGGCCTGCCTGCCGAAGCGGCGGCGCAGGCAGGTACTATTTTACCGATAAAGATTACCAAAGGAAACAACGTCAGGCCAACATATATAAACTGCCACCCGAACGTCAAAAACTGCGCGCCAATGTGGAAGCAAGTGTGCCTGAGTTCAAGCGTGACATGCCTGGCGGCAAAGTGAAAGTGCGGGGTAATTTTAAGACTATCATCTTTGCCATGATATCGGCAGTGGTCATTAACTTTGGCCGGATTGTCCGGTACCTGGTCAAGGTGCGTGATTACATTATCAAAAACGGAAGAATTTGCTTGGTGGCCGGATAAAAACGGCCAGGGGATAGTGTAACTAGAGAGCAAAAGCTGATTTTTATCTAAAACCGATGTTTTTCAATATTGATATCGTTTTTTGAAAACGAAAACGAAAAAATAGGCGGTCACTTTTAGCATACCCTTTTTAGAGTGGACTCATTAATACTGTAGATGAAAAACCCTATATATCCTGTCAAAATATAATCGTGCCTTGGTGCCTTGGTGGCCTGAACAGTTACGATTGTTTTCTGATTATCCCCGTGTTATCTGCCGTTACTATACGGAACTAACTTCGTATAATTCGGCAGTAAACTTACCGGTTGATTTCGCCTTACCATTTAAGATATTCTCCACGATCCTTGCTGAGGAAAAAGGCATTGATTCCTGCCCACAGTTTGGGCATACATACATAACCAAATCAGAAATGACGATCGGCGCGCCATTACGATGGAAGATTTTTTCCTCCTTCCTTTCCTCCATTGAGGATGGACAACCATTTGGACACTGCATAATAATCACCTCCTATTGGCCGTAATAATGAATGCTGGTTTGCAATCTTTTACCACGACTATAATATTGCGTTTTGAAATTGTAAACTTGCTAAACTTACCGTGGGAGCGTTCATCTCTCTCTTTCTTATTAAAAAAAACCACTGGCACCTGTACCGATATATCCTTTTGTGCCGATTGAAAAACCAACGGCTCGGTCTCGTGGGGTTCCTGGAAAATCAGCTTTTCGTGTCCAAGTGTCGGAAGTTGTATCATATTCCCATAAATCAGTCAAGTAATTACCACGTTTTCCTGTAAGGATATACCTGAATTCCGTAGCATAAATATACACTACAGTCCTTTGAGGAGCTGAGGAGATACAGCTTTAAGGATGCGTTCTTGGCGTTTTGTTAATGTGACAATACGGGATAAGGTAAAACCTTTTGACTGATCACGCAA
>JACQXR010000079.1 GCA_016208585.1 candidate division TA06 bacterium
GATAACGATAGGGGGCGGACTGTAAAAGGCGATGCCTGCGTGCTCCGCGGCGGCAGCTTCAACAACAACGATAACAACTGCCGCGTTGCCAACCGCAACAACAACAACCCGGACAACCGCAACAACAACAACGGTTTTCGCATTGCCCAATAAAACTCAAATGCTTTCAATTAACGATGCCGGTGGTTTAATGACCAACGGACGGAAAAATTGAGCTTTACAAGCCCGTCACCTGCCTTTTAAACCTAACCCCTTTAATTTCCCCTTCCCTGAGCCTGCCCTGAGATTGGCTGTTTATGTAGGCTTGCGAAAGGGAGGGAAGGGGCTTAGGGGATGGGTTAAAGGGCGAATACTAAAACAGCCTGGCGGCGGCTGGTAGTCCGCAACGATGAACGCTGCCGCCGGGCAGGCAAACAACTAACTCATCCCCCCGCCTGCGTCCGCCGGACTTTGGCGGACAGGCCGGCCCCTTCTCTTTAACAGAGAAGGGGATCAAGGCTTGCGCTGAGCAGAGCCGAAGTGGGTTGAGTTCAGAATGGAACAAATGACCAAAGCAACCTCATTGCCCGAACTTAAGGACAAACTCCAGCACCGGGAATATTTGGATGTCTTGCGGAAAATGACCGGCGAACAACGGCTGCGGCTGGGATTTGAGCTTCACGACCTGGCCCTGCGCCTGATGCAGGACGGCATCCGCCACCGGCATCCCGAATACGATGAACGGCAGGTTAAACAGGAAACCGCCAGGCGTCTTTTGCGATGCAGCAGATAGAATTTTTTACTTCGGTTATCCGGAGGCTTAACGAGATCGGCGTTCAGTATATGCTGACCGGCTCGGTGGCTTCCAATTTCTACGGCCAGCCGCGGCTGACCCATGACGTGGACCTGGCCGTGGCAATAACTGCCGGGCAGATAAAAGTATTATCTTCGAAATATCCTGCGCCCCGGTATTATCTCAGCGAAGCGGCGGCGGCGGATGCCGTCAAAACCCGGACCATGTTCAATCTGATAGATTCGGAAACCGGACTCAAGGCCGATTTCTGGATTTTGGACGAGAAGGATGTTCTGAAAAACTTGGCCTTCAGCCGCCGTCGGGCGGCCACTGTCCTGGGTCAGAAAACATTCATCGCCACGCCCGAGGATATCATACTGTTGAAGCTCGATTGGCACCGGCAGGGCGGCGAAACAACAGTTCAAATTCAGGACGCATTGACGGTTTTTGAAGTGCAGCGGAACGACCTTGACATGGGTTACTTAAGGGCCACGGCCAAATCCGTTGGCTTAGCTGAACTACTGGCAAGCTTGGAAACACAGGCGGAGTAGGTGCCCCTGCAGTTGGGTGAGGGGTGGGGATTTTTTGACACAACCCTGATGTGGTGCCAGGTTATTCATGGTCTTAAGAAACAAGTTATGGATAACTCCGGGAGAAAAATATGAGCGCGACAAAACGTCAAACATCATCAATATAATTTCGGCGTTCTGATAGAACAAGACGAAGACGGCTATTTTGTAGCCACCGTTCCGGCCTTAAAAAGCTGCTATACCCAGGCTAAAAAGTTGGAGGACTTGTATCCCCGCATCAAGGAAGTTATCGAACTTTGTCTGCAGGAAGAAAAGCCGGCGGTTATGAAATTCGTCAGTTTGCAGCAAAATGCCAAATTGCCAATAGAAAGTTAATGGTTAAAGTTAAAGATATTTAAAACACAAATAGCAGACGAAGCTGTCGCCGAGGATGAAGCGGCATATAATCGCAGGTCGCAGGCTTTCATTGAAGTTCCAGTTGCCTTGCTGCCGGCAGTGCGGAATCTGGTCGCCAAGCATCGGTATGCCATAAAACAAACATACAAATAAGGCAAAATAAAAAGAACCAATAGGGAGCACGAGATGAGCAATCTCAAGAACGCCGACCCGGAGATCTACCAGTCCCTCAGCGACGCGACCGGGCGCCAGGAATACGGCCTGGAGCCGATCGCCTCGTTTCAGGGAAAACATGCCTAGTCTTAGAAAGATCAAAACGCTGATAGGCCAGCATAAAAATGAGTTGGCCCAGACGTTCAAAGTGCGCCAGATCGGTGTTTTTGGCTCCCGGGTCAACGGGCGTCCGACGCAAAAGAGCGACATAGATATCATCGTGGATTTTTCCGGCCCGGTGAGCTTGCTGAAACTGGTAAATTTGGAGAATTACCTCAGCGATCTCTTCGCTGCCAAGGTGGATCTAGTCCCCAAGGAAGATCTGCGGATAGAGCTAAAAGAGCAAATTCTGTCACGGGCAGTCTTCCTATGAAACGGGACGCCACATTGTATCTCAAGGATATGCTCGACCAGATGGAAAAAGCCGAGGGTTTTATCGCGGGCCTGTCCGAAGAAGGTTTCGCCAAAGATGAAAAGACCCAGTATGCCGTCCTGCGATGTATTGAGGTTATAGGCGAGGCAGCCAAGCATGTTCCGGCAGGCATCCGGAAAAAATACCCCAAGGTTCCATGGAGGGATATGGCCGGGATGAGGGATAAGGTTATTCATTTCTATTTCGACGTTAATGTAAAACGGGTATGGCTTGCGTTAATGGAGGATATTCCCGCAATACAACCAATTCTTCAAATGATTCTGAAAGAGATCAGAGAATGAGCAATCTAGAGAGCGCTGACCCCGAAATCTACCAGTCCATCCTCGACGAGACCAAGCGTCAGGAATACGGCCTGGAGCTGATCGCCTCCGAGAACTTCGTCTCCGAGGCGGTGCTGGAGGCCCAGGGCTCGGTGATGACCAATAAATACGCCGAGGGCTATCCCGGCAAGCGCTACTACGGCGGCTGCGAGTTCGTGGACGCGGCCGAGAACCTGGCAAGAGAAAGAGCCAAAAAACTCTTCAACTGCGAGTATGCCAACGTCCAGCCCCATTCCGGCTCCGCCGCCAACCAGGCGGTCTACTTCACCTACTGCCAGCCGGGCGACACGGTGCTGGGCATGGACTTGGCCCACGGCGGACATCTGACCCACGGCTCCCCGGTTTCCTTCTCCGGCAAGATGTACAAGATAGTCTCCTACGGGGTCAAGCGGGAGACCGGATATATCGACATGGACGACGTAGCCAAAAAGGCCCGGGAACACAAGCCCAAGATGATCATCGTGGGGGCCTCGGCCTACAGCCGGCACTACGAGTTCGCCAAGTTCCGGGAGATAGCCGACGAGGCCGGCGCCTACCTATTCGCCGACGTGGCCCATCCGGCCGGGCTGATCGCGGCCGGGCTGCATCCCTCGCCCATTCCCCACTGCCACGTGGTGACCACCACCACCCATAAGACCCTGCGCGGCCCCCGGGGCGGGATGGTGCTGATCGGCCAGGACGGGGAAAACCCCTTCGGCCACAAGATCAAGGTCAAATCCGGGCCTACGTCCGCCGAAGGACTACGGCCCGCAAGCGGAGAGCGCCTGAAGCTGATGTCCGAGGTAATGGACAGCACGGTGATGCCGGGCATCCAGGGCGGCCCCCTGATGCATGTAATCGCCGCCAAGGCGGTGGCCTTCAAGGAGGCCCTGGACCCTTCGTTCAAGGTCTACGCTCAGCAGGTGATAGACAACGCCCGGGCTTTGGCCCAGGGCCTGATGGAACGGGGCTATCGGATCGTCTCCGGCGGCACCGACAATCACCTGATGCTGATAGACCTAAGCAGCAAGAGCATCACCGGCAAGGAGGCCGAAAACGCCCTGCAGGCCGCCGGGATCACGGTCAACAAGAACCTGGTGCCGTTCGACGCCCGCAGCCCCTTCGTGACCTCCGGCTTCCGGATGGGCGCCGCGGCCCTGACCACCAGGGGGATGAAACAGGATCAGATGAAGGCGGTGGCCGGAATGATAGACAAGGTTTTGACCAACATCAGCGACGACAAAATAATACAGGAAGTTACCGGCGAGATCAAGAAACTATGCCGGGAATTTCCGCTATATCCCAACCGTTTGAAAGGATAGACTAATATGGCTGAGATCATAACCCTGGGCCGGGTCCAGTTCGGCGAGGTCGTCGCTAAGGCCCTGAAAGAGCGCTGGTCCGGGGTGCTGACCATCGAAAGTCCGGAATTCACCGAATACGTGGAATTCAAGAACGGCTCCATCGGCGGGTTTTCCTCGGCCGAGCGCAAACAATTGCTGGGCGAGATCCTGACCGCCGGCGGCCATATCAGCGAGGAGGACCTGGACAAGGCCATCGCCACCCAAAAAGCCAAGGGGGGCCGGATTGGCGACATCCTGGTGGAGATGGACCTGATCACCCGACAGCGGATCGAAGAGGTGCTGGCCATCCATCAGATGAGCGTGCTGGCCCAGAGCCTTTCGGCCAAGGACTCCGAGCTTTCCTTTGAGCCGGGGCTGACCCTGGCCGACAAAGGATAGGTGGCCGCCTCAAAAAAAAACCATGCCGCTGGGACAAAGCTACTGCGCCCCAGCTGGGACCGCTATTTTCTGGAAATAGCGGCCCTGGTGGCCAGCCGCTCCACCTGTCTCCGCCGCCAGGTGGGGGCGGTGATCGTCAAGGATAAAAGGCTTTTGTCCACCGGCTACAACGGGGCACCGGTGGGCTTAAAGCACTGCGCCGAGCTGGGCTGCATCCGGGAACAGCAGGATGTCCCCTCCGGCCAGCGTCACGAATTATGCCGGGCCATCCATGCCGAGCAGAATGCCATCATCCAGGCGGCCACCTTCGGGGTGCCGCTGCTGGGGGCCTCCATCTACACCACCCATTTCCCCTGCGTGCTTTGCTCCAAGATGATCATCAACGTCGGGATCAAGCGGATAGTATATTCTCAGGGATACCCCGACCAGATGTCCCAGGATATTTTAAAGGAAGCTAAACTGAAGACGGAATTGTTGAAAACCTGAATGAAGCAGACCTCCGAAAATAAAAAAACCAAGTCCTACGTCGGGCTGGGCTCCAACTTGGGTAACCGGCTGGGCAACATCCGCTTTGCCCTAGCCGCCATGGGACAGATGCCGGGGTCGTCTGTTTTAAGGATGTCGGCAGTTTACGAGACCGAGCCTTACGGCAATCCCGGCCAGCCCAAGTTCCTGAACGCGGCAGTGGAGATCGAGACCGCCCTGGAGCCTACGACGCTGCTGAAATCGCTGCAACGGATCGAGCACCATCTGGGGCGGGTGCGCCAGGCAAAATGGGAGCCGCGGGTGATAGACCTAGATATCCTCTATTTCGGCAATCAGGTGATAGATACCCCGGAACTTAAGGTGCCGCATCCGGAGCTTTCCCTACGCCGGTTCGCGCTGGTGCCGCTCTGCGACCTGATCCCCGAATTCGAAGACCCGACCAGCCGGCAGAAGGTTAAGGTCCTGCTTCAAAAAATTTCCCGGACCCATAAGGACATCATAAAATTAGAAACGGTTAATTTTTAGCCTGTTTCAGAACCTATTTACCACAAAAGGCACCCTTCTATTCATCAGGGTAAACTTCGGCACAAAATAAACCCGTTTAACGTTATTACGTAGTAGTAACGCTATTACGCTTTTGTGATTTATGTGCCCATTTGACTTCGCTCAGGGCCTGCTTTATAAGGCCAATTCCGAAAACACCAAGTCCCAATATTATTTATCATGACGGATTTAAGAATTCCCCGATACGTGGCCATCGAAGGCGTGATCGGCGTGGGCAAGACCACGCTGGCCAAGCTGCTGGCCGAGCGGTTCCACGCCAAACGGGTGGACGAGGAGGTGGAGGCCAATCCCTTCCTTTCCAAGTTCTATTCCGACCGCCGGGCCTTCGCCTTTCAGACCCAGATATTCTTCCTGCTTTCCCGTTACAAGCAGCAGCAGGGAATCCTGCAGCAGGACCTCTTTGGCCAGCAGATAGTCTCCGACTACCTGTTCGCCAAGGACAAGATATTCGCCTACCTTAACCTGGATCAAAACGAGATCGTCCTGTACGAGAACCTGTGGAAACTGTTGGAGCCGGGGATAGTCAAGCCCGACCTGGTGGTCTACCTCTTGGCCGAGATAGATCTATTAGCCAAGCGAATCAAGGAACGGGGGAGGCCGTTCGAGCACAACCTTTCCCGGGACTACCTGGCCGGGCTGTCCGAGGCCTATAACCATTTCTTCTTTAATTACACCGAAACCCCGCTTTTGGTGGTCAACGTCAATCAGATAGACCTGGTCAATCACCCGGAGGATTTCGAGGATCTGGTGCAGAAGATCTGCCAGCCCCATCCCGGCACCCGGTATTACGTTCCGGCCGGCTCTAAAAAGGACAGGAAGAAACCCAAATCCGTTGAAGCCAAGGAGCAGAACCTGCTGCCGGAATAGAGCGAGCGGGATGACAGCCGATATTATTTCGCAAAACCAGCAGTTAGCCAAGATGTTGCTGACGCAGCCCTGGTAGCGTCAGCTCTGCGAAATTAGATCGCCATCGCCAACGGCGTTGGCTCCTTTCCAATTTCTGGCATCTTGGCTAACGCCCGGATTTGCCTTTCCTGTCGTCAGGCCATGGTTTGGGCGGATAATCGCTCCGCCCTGCGTCAGCAACACCATATCTCGACAAGCTCGATAACCATATCTCGACAAGCTCGATAACCATATCTCGACAAGCTCGATAACCATATCTCGACAAGCTCGATAACCATATCTCGACAGGCTCGATAACCATATCTCGACAAGCTCGATAACCATCGGCTAATAATCAGATTTGCGGCTGCTCGGTGCTGCCCGCCTGCGCTGAAGCTTCGGCGGACAAGCGCACCGTTCGGCTGAGCTCACGCTTGCGCCCCGCCGTTGACGGGGCTACAGCGCGCAGGCACGCCGAAGCCTCACGATTACTTGCACCTTCGCCGCCCAAACCCTGGCTCATGCTTCCGCAATCTGGCAAGGCCGAACGCTTGCAGATTGCTCCGCCTTCGCTTCGGGCTATCGCAAATCCGGGCGTTATTCCATAGTACATGTCCAAGAAAAAATTCAAATCCAGAAATCTGAGCCAGCAGCATCTGGCCCAGGCCCAGCACCGCAACCGGTACTGGGAGAAAATCCATTTCATCTGCCAGGCCTGCGGCGCGCCGCAGGCCTTTTCCCTGCTGCCCCGCCGCGAGCTGGAGCGGCTTTACGACCTGCGCTTTCTGCCGTTCCGCATTGAGGCCGCGCCGGGCGAAAGCATACCGGAGCGGGTGGTCAAGGACTGCCGGATATTGGTCTTTGAGCAGGTGAAACGCCAGGCCATGCCAATCGTTCCGGGCGGGCCTGAAATCACGTTGGACGACTACTTCAACGTCGCCCTGAGCCTGCGGCATTACCTCAAGATCATCGCCGTCGGAGAATTCCCCGGCGCCGGCGAATTTAAGCAAGCCCTGGCGATCTATGCCGGGGATGACGGGCTCCTGAATGAAGCTTTCGCCAGGCTCTCCAACGTTCTGTGGGTGCCCAGCGTGTTTTGCAGCGACCTTAACGTCAGGCTCTACTGGTTAACGCTGTCTTTCAACAGGCTGGATGGAGACTCCTGCCTGCAGCGCAACTTAGAAGTGCACGCCCACGCGCCGGAGCGGGTCAGGGCCGTGTTCGACGGCATTCCCCGGCCGGCCTCCCGGGCCTGCTGGGCATTCTGCGGATCGGGGATAGTGAAAGCGGTTCTCCAGCCCTCGCAGTTGGGCGTGCGCGGCAGTTTCGCCGATTTGCCGCATGAGGTCTTCGTCCAGTCGCACGCCCTGCAACGGCTGGAGGAGCGGATCGACGGCGTGCCGACGGGACTGCTGCACTACAGCCTGTTCCAGTCCCTGCAGCAGCCCAAGGCGATCAACGACGGGCAGGGGAACATCCTGGTCGAGTACCGCATTTTCAACGCCAAGGCCGGGTATCTGATCGCCGACATCAAAGACGGCCGGGTGGTAATCCGCACCTTTCTGTTCGTCACCAACAACGGCACGCCCGAAGGAAAGCGGCTGGAGGAGGTCTGTGGGTTGGGCAGGCTCGACAAGCAATACCTGGCCCTCGACAAGCTGAGCACCTTCATGGCGGCCGACGTGGCCGGCAACGCGGGATTGCAGGAGCTGTTTCGGCAGGCCGGCTGCGAGTGCCTATGGGATTTGAAGGAGAAGGTGGGGCCGCTGTGCACTGTCAGTGGCCAGGCCCCGGCGGCGCTGCTGGAGCAATATTTGGGATTGAAGGCAAAGCAGCTTTGAATGATGCTGGTAATGCCAGCTGTGTTTATTGGTTTACTCAACCAGCTGTTCTTTAATTTTAGGACGGCGGGATTTTTGTTGCCCAGACATGATTGTCCGGGATTTCCCGATTTGTCCCGATTTATTCCGATTGGTATTGCAAAAAACCGATGTTTTCTGCTAAAATTAAAGCTGAAAACAAATTAACCTGCGGCCGTATTTCCGCGGCTTTAGATATCCCAAAACAGCAGGATATTTTAAAAATGGAAAACTACCTGATCATAGCATTGTTGGGGGGCATTGCCGCCCTGGCCTTTGCCTATTTCAAGGCCGCCTGGGCCAGCCGTCAGGATCCGGGGGACGCCGGGATGAACGCCATCGCCAACCACATCCGGGACGGGGCCATGGCCTTCCTGAAACGGGAATACAAGGTGCTGGTCCTTTTTGTGATAGTGGTGGCGGGCCTGCTGGGATGGATGAATGCCCGCCAGGAAGGGTCAAGCGCATTGGTGGCGTTTTCCTTTGCCTTCGGCGCTTTCTGCAGCGGCCTGTCCGGCTATTTCGGGATGAAGGTGGCCACCAAGGCCAACGTCCGGACCACCCAGGCCGCCAAGACCGGACTGCCGAAAGCCTTGGGAATAGCCTTTTCCGGCGGCACCGTGATGGGAATGTCGGTGGTGGGGCTGGGTCTGGCCGGGCTGGCCCTGCTGTTCCTGCTGTATACCAAAGTATTGAATTTTGGAACCGGGGATGAATTCCAGCTCTCCCGCCTGCTGTCGGTGATCTCCGGGTTCTCGCTGGGCGCATCCTCCATCGCCCTGTTCGCCCGGGTGGGCGGGGGCATCTATACCAAGGCCGCCGACGTAGGAGCCGACCTGGTGGGCAAGGTCGAAGCCGGGATCCCCGAGGACGATCCCCGCAACCCGGCGGTAATCGCCGACAACGTTGGCGACAACGTGGGCGACGTGGCTGGGATGGGGGCCGATCTTTTTGAGTCATACGTGGGGGCCATCGTGGGAGCCATGGTGCTGGGCGTGTTCTACGGCGTCAATCTGATTATGCTGCCTTTGGTGCTGGCTGCCCTGGGGATCATCGTTTCCATCCTGGGGACCTTCGCGGTCCGGATGAAGAACGACGGCGATGCCCAGAAAGCCCTGAACCTGGGAACTTTTGGAGCCGGGGGGCTGGCCATCCTTCTAATGTACCCGGTGACCAAATGGCTGGTGCCCCAAGCCATTGGTTTCAGCAGCAATCCCACCGGAACGCTGACCACACTTACCACCGGCGGGATATTCGGGGCGGTAGTGGTGGGCCTGCTGGCCGGCATCGTCATCGGCCTGCTGACCGAATACTATACCTCGGAATCGCGTTACCCGGCCCGCAGCGTGGCCAAGCAGGCCCTGACCGGTCCGGCCACCGCCATCATCGGTGGGCTGTCGCTGGGAATGATGTCCACCGCCCTGCCGATGACCTGTCTGGCCCTGGCCATCGTGGCGGCCTACCGGTTTGCCGGATTATACGGGATCGCCATCGCCGCTCTGGGAATGCTTTCCACCACCGGGATTCAGTTGGCGGTGGATGCCTACGGGCCGATCGCCGACAACGCCGGCGGCATAGCCCAGATGAGCCGCCAGGGGCCTGAGGTCCGGGAGCGCACCGATAAATTAGACGCGGTGGGCAACACCACCGCCGCCATCGGCAAGGGATTTGCCATCGGCTCGGCGGCCCTGACGGCCCTGGCCCTGTTTTCGGCCTTCCAGGCCGCGGCCGGAATCAAAAGCATCGATATCTCCCGGCCCGAGGTCATCGCCGGCCTTTTTATGGGCGCAATGCTGCCCTTTCTGTTCAGTTCCATGGCGCTGAAGGCCGTAGGCGCGGCCGCTTTTGACATGGTGGCCGAGGTCCGCCGCCAGTTCAAGGAGATTCCCGGGCTGCTGGAAGGCAAAGAGGGGGCGGTGGCCGATTACGCCAAGTGCGTGGATATCTCCACCGCGGCGGCCATCAAAAAAATGGTATTGCCCGGACTGCTGGCGGTGGTCTCGCCGGTGATCTTCGGAATCTGGAACATCGAGGCCCTGGGCGGACTGCTGGCCGGGGTCACTGTCAGCGGGGTGCTGCTGGCCATATTCATGTCCAACTCCGGCGGGGCCTGGGACAACGCCAAAAAACACATCGAAGGCGGGGCCCACGGCGGCAAGGGATCCAGCGCCCATATGGCTGCGGTGACGGGCGACACGGTGGGCGATCCCTTCAAGGACACGGCCGGCCCGTCGTTGAACATTTTGATTAAGCTGATGAGCGTGGTGGCACTGGTGATAGCCCCGTTCCTGAAATCCCTGGGGAAATAATTTAACGAAACCTCTATGAAACCTAACCACTGAAACGCGGAAATTTTGGAAACAGAATGATGTTCATTAAATTGGACTTGAGAATAGGTCTTGGCGCGATCACATGGAGAATCCTGGTAAACCATGATAAATGAAATTGAGATAAAAAGACGGAAGATCCGCTGGTGGTTCAACGTGGCCTCCAGCGGGGTGGTCGTTCTGTTCGGCCTGGCCCTGCTGGCCCTGCGCTACCTGCTCCACAAAAACCCGGTGGGGCAACAGTTCTGGCCGTTGATCGGGTTGGTGCTGGGTTACGGGGTGATCCGGCTGGCCTTTCATTTATGGCGCAAAGGGCATTTGTACGACGATCTGGAAGAGGAAGAAACAATGAGCAATGGACAGTGAACAGTGAACAGTGAACAGTGAACAGTGAACAATGAACAGTGAACAGTGAACAATGAACAGTAAACAATGAACAATGAACAATGAACAATGAACAGTGAACAGTAAACAGTAAACAATGAACAGTGAACAGTAAACAGTGAACAGTAAACAGTGAACAGTAAGGAAGCGTTAATAAATAACCTTTACAAGTAGTTTATTTTGTGCTATAATGTTGGGCATGAAAAACAATGTCCGACTCGAAGAACAATTTGCGCGTATCTGGCCCCACTTGAACGAACGGGCTCGTCGTTTGATGGCA
>JACQXR010000080.1 GCA_016208585.1 candidate division TA06 bacterium
ATCCCGTCGGACGCAAAATATCAAATGAAGAAATTGCCCGGGTCAACCTTAAGCCCGAAAGATTTCATGGAGAATGGAATTATACAATTTACCCGAGCCTCAATAATAACTTGTAAAGCTTATTTATTTACAGCTACTAATGGCAGTTTCTATTTTTCGTAAAAGAGAAAGACCGTTCCCTCCAATTGAGGAACGGTCTTTCTTGGAGCAACCATTACTTATAACTACTAAAAATCATTTCACTTTACTGTCCCATTCTACCAAAGATATTCCAGCTGGTCGCAAGATTTGCCTTAATAGGTCAATTCCAATGTCACCTGAACCATGTGGATTTGGCACACGCAACTTAAGCTCGCCTTTTATCATAAATTAATGCTTGCCCCCGGATAGGGACCGGTAAAACCGAACAAGCCCAGCCCGCGTATCAATTCCCTTCGTTTAATCTTGCCCGGCATATTATGCCGCCGATGCCCGGCGCCGTGATTTTACAGGTTGTTTCAACCTTCGCTACTCCGTCAAGACCTCCCTCAATTCTTTTTCGCACTCGTGTTTATCGGTATGGTTTGCCCAGACACCATTACAACTTGGAATTTCAGCAAACCACGTGCCGTCGTTTAATTTTTTATAAATTGCGCTGTTTAATAATAATTGCATTTCACCCGGCCGGTATTTTATAGCGTCCCTTACTTGTGGGGAATTTGTTTTTTTCATGTTTTATTTCAACTCCTTTATTGCGCTATTTATTAACCAGAGCGGGATATTGATTGCATACCATACCGTTTGATTGCGTTACTTTGTCATTCCCGCGCCACGCCGACTTGTCCGCCGTAGTAGCAACATAGGCGGAAGTAGAAACGAAGGAGGAAGGCGAGGCTCCGCTTAAGCGGGGCTGTGCCTGCACGCCGTAGTTGTTTCGGCACGCAGGCGGGGGCCAGGCGGGAATCCAGTGTAATCCTTCTGGATACCTGCTGGAAGCCTGCCCTGGGTAAGGCTGGCGTGCCTTGCAGGCTCAGGGTTTATCCCTCTGGATTCCTGCTTTCGCAGGAATGACATGCGGGGCAGGTATGACAAGAAGCCGCAATGATACATTGTTGTCAACATCATGCGTGATAAATGCAATCTATTAACCGCCCTCATTAATAGTGTAACAAAATATCTATCATTAGTCAATATTATTCAGTTTAGAAATCACTGAAAAAAGCGGCCTAACATAGAAGGCCGCCTTTTTTGCATAAAAGTACTTTTATTGAATCTTAATGAGTTTCGACTTTGACCGTTTCAGCCTTGCTCACCGGCATATCATCCAGCCTTCCGATGGACGTGTTATTGGGCGCGCTTTTGACTAACTCGGCCGCGGCCGCTATTCTAGGCCAGGCCGCCTGCCTATTTGTCCTTCTCCTGCACTTTTTGATAGATCTCCCGCGTGATCTGGGACGATTTGGCCGCGCCCTCGATCGCCTTGACCGCGATCTCCTGCACCTGCTTGCCGGCCGTATCCGCCTTGGCCGTCAATTGAGCCAAATGGGCGTCATTTTCCTTGATTTTTGCTTCCAGCATGGAAACCATCTGTTGATGAAGTTTCTGCTCGCTTTCCATCTCTTTTTTCAGCAGGCTGATTTCATGTTGATACCGTTGCTCGATCTCAGTTACGGCTTTGGACCCCGCTTCTGCCATCCGTTTTTCCAGTTCGGCGGGGAATGCCTCGACTTTGGCCTTAAGCTCGGCGTACTCAGTTTCCTTCAGTGCCACGGCCTCCATTCGCGCCTTGAGATCCCGCTCAAAAGCCTCCCGTTTTTCCAGAATTTCTTTTTCCAACGCCGCTTTCCCGGCTTCGTAAGCGTCCTGCTCCAGCTTCCTCTGGCGATCGCGCTGATAAATGAATTCCTCCTCCTCCTGTTTCCGCTCCTTTTCAATTTGCAACTTCCGATCTTTGACTAACTGGGCCGTCCGCTCTTCTTCCTGTTTCCAGGCTATCCGCTTTTCTTCCATATTTTCATCGAACGACTGCTCGGCCTGCCGCATCTCTTGTTCGAAATCGCGTTTCTTCTCCTGCTGGGCTTTGATCAAGGCCGCCAGGCTGTCGGCCTCTGCCATTATCTCATGGATTTGCTCAAGGCCTTCTTTTTCAACGGCTATGGCCTTTTCCAAACCATCCAACTCCTTGTGATTCTCCAGCAATTTTGCTTCGATCTGGTCGAAGGCCTTGCCGACCTCCAGCTTGACGGCTGCCAGGCTGCCGACGATGGAATCCATGGTCAGACCGCCAGCTTTTTGCACCAATTCGTGTTTTTCGGCCCGCGCCTTCTGTTCGCGTTTGTCGGTCGACTTTTCCTCCTTGACCTGCTTGAGCAGATCGTTGTATGCCTTCAGGATCTCGACCTTGGAGCTTTTTAGAGATACTTCTTCAGCCATTGCCGTTCCTTCCTAAATTTATTTTCAAAATACTTTATATCCGATTGAACCCAAGGTTTGGAAATCGCGCACTTTGGCCGCGCCGGTGAAAATTCAAATTGGGAAACCTCGCAGGGTTGAAGGGTTTTACCGCACCACCAGCATTTTAGCCGTGGCCGATTGTGTGCCTGATTTTAAATGAACCAGGTACACCCCGCTGGAAACCCTGCGGCCGCTTTGGTCCCGGCCATCCCAGTTGATTTTATAGCTCCCTGCTGTTTTGTTCTCCCGGATCAAAGTATTGACCTCCTGGCCCAAAAGGTTGTAGACTTTTAGAGAAGTATTCCCGCCCTGGGGAATGGAATATTCAATGGTGCTGCCGTAAACCCGTAATTTTACATTCTGAACTTTGAAATTTGCATTTTGCAATGGGTCGGACTCCACACCCGCTGGTCCGTAGCCTTGTAATATCCTAAGACCGTTAGCTCCATCCGCAACATAAATATAGCCACCGGTCACTGCCACGCCACCGACATTGCCTGGAGTGTTATAATAACCAACTTCGTTAGGGCTGGCCGGATTGCTGACGTTAATGATCCTCAACCCGGAATCCCAATTTGCTATATAGGCATAATAACCTGATACGGCCACATCTGTAGCATATAACGCAGTAAGATAATAGCCCGATTCTATTGGGTTTGAGGGATTAGTAATGTCATAATCCGTAAGCCCGATTGACGCGTAGATACATATGCATAGCCACCGAAAATGGCCACGTCATAGGCGTTACCACCCGTATCGCAATAACCAGTAATGGTTGGATTTAGAGGGTTGCTGACATCGATGATGAACATTGTGTAATTATAATCTGCCAAATAGGTATATTCCCCGGAGACAGCTATCCCTTCAACATCGGATGGCGTATCGTTGTATCCAACTTCGATAGTAACCTATCTCGGTTGGACTCGACGGATCGCTTATATCTATTATCCGCAACCCTGAATCCCCATCCGCCACATAGGCGTAACTGCCGGACACCGCAACTCCACGGGCATACCCCGGAGTGTCGTAATAACCAACTGTCCGCACATTGGAGCTGTCCTGCGCCTGCACTATGCCGCACAGGCCCAGCAGGGCAATGGTAAGAACCAGAGGTTTTTTGGACATGGCTTTCCCCTCCCTATTGTTTGGTTAAATGGTTTACATGCTCTGCCAACGCGCGCTAAAGGCGTATTTATGTCCGCCTTTGGCGGATAAAGGTTTACCAGGGTCTATCGGAGGTTTACCAAGGCCAAATATAAGTCTACCGTGGCCTGGTACAAGTCTACCAGAGCATAGTAAAGGTCTACCGGGGCCTGGTAGAAGTCTGCCGGGGCCTGTCAGAGGTTTACCGGGACATTCTATAAGTCTACCGGGGCTTGTTAACAGTTTGAAACTGTTTGAAACGGTTCGAACTGTTTCAAACCGTTAGTTGTCCGTTACAGGTACTCGCCCGTGTATCTCAGCTTCTGATCCTTGGCCGTCCTTCGGCAAGTTTACCCCGCAGGATGCGGTGGCTCAGGACAGGCCTTGGCATCGTCCAGCCGCCCGATGGGCGGGTTGTGGGGCACGGACCCGGCCGTTTCATTGACTGTCTGACAACAAATTGTTGACGGCAGCCTTTAGCGCAGGCAATTTCTGTTTTACCACGTCCCAGATGATCTCCACGTCGATGCCAAAATATTCGTGCGCCAGGATATCCCGCAATCCTGCAATTTTGCGCCATTCGATCTCCGGCTGAAGATTCTTCAATTCCTCCGGCAGCTTTTTTACCGCTTCACCGATGATCTCAAGATTACGGACGACACCGTCTTGGACGAGCTGGTCCGCCTTCAGGCCTTCCATGGTAACGGAAGCGGTATATTGCTCTATCCTTTGGATAGCCTCCAAAATATCATCAAGATAAGCGCGATGGTCACGCGGCATACCGCACCGAGCCTAAAATATGTTGCTGCAATCTCGGCTTGACCGCCTCCGGAATCACCATATCTACCGGCCGGCGCAATAACTGCTCGAGCTGGAACTTGAGGTCCATATAATTGTCGAAGGTCTTACGGCCCGGTTCAAACTCTACCAGCAAGTCGACATCGCTGTCCTCGTTTTGTTCGTTTCTCAAAAATGACCCGAACAGTCCTATGCGATGAATACCGTATTGCTTCAACGAACTGATGTTTTGGGTAAGAATTGATAATATTTGTTCTGCGTTCAACATACTGCACCTTTCAAATCTTTTGAACTTTTCAAGCCGTTTCAAACGGTTCGAACTGTTTCAAACCGTTGGTGTTCATTTACAGGCACTCCCCGCGGTAACACAGCTTCGGCTCTTTGGCCGCCTTGGCATCATCCAGCCGCCCGATAGGCGTATTGTGGGGCGCGCTCTTGACCAACTCGGGGTTGGTCTCGATCTCAACCGCTATCTTCTTCATGGCCGCGATGAACTCGTCTAAGGTCTCCTGGCTCTCGGTCTCGGTGGGCTCGATCATGATGGCCTCGGACACGATCAGCGGAAAGTAGATAGTGGGCGCATGATAGCCGTAGTCCAAAAGCCTTTTCGCGATGTCTAAAGTCTTAACTCCCTTGTCCCGGAATTTTAAGCCGGAGAAGACGCACTCGTGCTTGCAGTGGGCCTTGTAGGGCAGGTCGTATATGCCTTCCAGCGAGCGCATGACGTAATTGGCGTTGATGATGGCGTTCTCCGAGGCCCGGCGCAGGCCTTTGGCCCCCAGCATCCGGACGTAGGCGTAGGCCTTGACCATCACCCCGAAGTTGCCGAAGAAGCTGTGCACCTTGCCGATGCTGTCCGGCCGGTCGTAGTCGAGATAATACTTATTCCCCAAACTCCTGTCATCAGATCCATGTTCCCTGATCACCGGCACCGGCAGGAAAGGCTCCAGTTCCTTGGTGCAGGCCACTCCGCCGCCGCCCGGCCCGCCGCCGCCGTGGGGAGTGGAGAATGTTTTGTGCAGGTTGAAGTGCATCAGATCCACGCCCATGCCGCCCGGCCGGACGATGCCCATCATGGCGTTCAGGTTGGCCCCGTCCATGTATAACAGCGCCCCGGCGGCGTGCACAATCCTGGCAATAGCCGCGATGTTCCGCTCGAACAGCCCCAGCGTGTTGGGGTTGGTCAGCATTACGCAGGCAACCTCGGCGTTCATGTGCGCCTTCAGGCCCTCGGGATCGACCAGCCCGTCGCTGTTGGACTTGATGGTCAGCGACCGGTATCCGGCGATAGTGGCCGAAGCGGGATTGGTGCCGTGGGCGGAGTCGGGGATCAGAATGATGGAGCGGGGATTGCCGCGCTTGGTGTGGCAGGCCCGGACCATCATCATCGCGGTGAGTTCGCCGTGGGCCCCGGCCACCGGCTGCAGGGTGACGGTCTGCAGACCGGAGATCTGGCAGAGGTGATCGCCCAGTTCCTTCATCAGTTTTAGACCGCCCTGCAGGTCGCTTGAATCCTGGAGCGGGTGGGTCCCGGTGAAGCCCGGCAGGCGGGACAGGTCCTCGTTGACCTTGGGGTTGTACTTCATGGTACAGGATCCCAAAGGATAAAAGCCCTTGTCCACGTGATGGTTCAGAGTGGACAGCCGGACGAAATGCCGGAAGGCGTCGATCTCCGAAACCTGGGGCAGTCCGGGATCCCGGGCGCGCAGCTGGTTTTTAGGGATCAGGGAATCGATGGGTTCTTCCGGCACGTCGCATTGGGGCAAAGCATGGCCTTGCCGGCCGGAAGAAGACAGTTCAAAGATGGTTTTTTCTAACATTGGCCGCCATTAGATGTTAGTGACTTTTTAACCACAAAAAGCTTGCCCTGAGCACTTCGGCGGGTTCGACAGGTGGTACAGTGATCTTGCCGAACTGCTCACCGCAAGCCTGGTTTACACTGAGCCGAGTCCAAGTGCTCAGTGTAAACTCTGCCGAAGGGGCACAGAACGCGCAAAAACGAGAGACCTCTCTGCATTATCAATTATTGCTTTGTGATTTTTGTGCTTTCTGTGGCCAACCCTGTAGAAAATAAAAAAGCATTACATAAGTTGTAGAACACAACAAATTAAGATACCATTAAAAGGTCCCTAAAGTCAAGCAAAAAAGCAAGTTGATTGGGAATGATATAATAGATCGTTACCCCCTGAAGGAGCGGTCAAGGTTGAAGAAACTGCTATGCCTGAGCAACCAAGCATTTGACCGTTTACGGAAGGCGCTAAAACACAAACCACGGCGCTAACTTAACTATAGACAAGCGGGCGCCTGATCTGTTATAACTTCCTTCAATCAATAAGAAGGAAGCAAGTCATGTGCCCAATAACCTATACCCAGCAGATGAAAAACTCTAAAGACAAACGACAACTCCGATATCAGATGGTGACCTACGCCGTCGCTCACGGTGTAAAGCCAGCGGCCCGGGCCTTTCACACCAGCCCTCCGGCGGTCCGCAATTGGAAGGCCAGATTCGAACGAGACGGCTATCAGGGGCTGGGCGACCATTCACGCAGGCCACACCATTCGCCCCGGACCACGCCTATGCGCTTGCAGAAACGAATCGTGGCGTTGAAGAAAAAGTGCAAACGGCTGGGCGCAGAACAAATCCATACCTTGGAGAACTTGTCAATTTCTCCAATAACCATCCGTAGGATTTGGCGAAAACACAACGTCTCTTCCCGCAAACGGCGAAAGAAGCACGTTACCAAAAACAACCTCCGGGAGGTCAAAAAGCAATTTCAACTCTTCCAGATGAGTTGCGAGGACACCAAGGATCTGATCGATATCCCTGAATACTGGCCGGCCATGAAACAACACCATCTCCCCAGTGCCCAGTACACCCTGCGGGAGGTCAGCTGCGGCATCCAGTGAGCGATCGCTAACCCCCGCCACCCTGTTCGCCCAATACATCAACCATTGGTTGAGGGAGTTCAACGTCCTGCCAGAGGTCATCATACGTCAAACCGACAATGGCTCAGAGTACATCGGCAGCTGGAACAGCAAATCGCCATCCGGTTATACCCTGGCCGTCGAAGCGCTCCCCGGAGGCCGCCACCAAACGATCTTCCCCGGCGCCCCTGGATGCAAGCCGACGTCGAGACTGTTCACAACATTAGCGAGGTCGAATTCTATGAGATCGAAGATTTCAGCGACCGGCAGGATTTTATGGACAAGAGCCGCTCTTATCGGCTTTTCTGCAACATGGAAAGACCCAACACTTACAAGGAGAACAAGACCCCTTGGCAATTGGCCAAAGAGAAAGTCCCGAATCTCGATAAAAGATTTCTGATGATTCCTCCCGTTGATCTCGATGCCCTGTTGAAAAAAAATCTTTTTTCTTTATCAGGGGGTAAGAATCTATTGACAGATCCCTATTGTAAGGAAGCGTTAATAAATAACCTTTACAAGTAGTTTATTTTGTGCTATAATGTTGGGCATGAAAAACAATGTCCGACTCGAAGAACAATTTGCGCGTATCTGGCCCCACTTGAACGAACGGGCTCGTCGTTTGATGGCA
>JACQXR010000081.1 GCA_016208585.1 candidate division TA06 bacterium
GCAGTCGGGCATGCGCTGGACTGTTCGGGGGGCAAATAATATCATCGCCTTGCGCTGCTGTCTCTTAAGCAATCGGTGGGAAGACTTTTGGGAGTACCGTGCTGCGGCATAATATTTTACCCATATATTTGTCGCACACCCCCGTATGGCTCAAATAGGTATGCCGGTGTCATATAAGGTTGCTGTCTAATCATCTATTTATCAGGGGATGCTGTATCTTTACAATCTTTGCGCAACAAAGCCATAGTCAAGCATAAAAACAAAGTTCCAAGCCGGGATCCGGGCCATCCGCCCAAGCTAATTTAATCTCCAATTAATCTCCGATTAGTATTGAAAAATACTTTTTAAATAGGGTATAATTATATGTTATGGCTGAAATTAAAGAAAATCTGGAAATCATTAAAAGGAAGATAGCCGATGCCGCCTCAAGGGCCGGACGCCAGCCCGGGGAAACCACTCTGGTGGCGGTTACCAAGACCGTGCCCTCAGGCCTGATAAACCAGGCCATAGATTGTGGGGTAAACGCCATCGGCGAGAACCGGGTGCAGGAGGCGGCCCAGAAATTCCCTGAGATCTCAGTCCCGGTCCAATGGCATCTGATCGGCCATCTCCAGAGCAACAAGGCCAAAAAAGCGGTGGAGATGTTCTCTCTGATCCACTCCATAGACTCTGTCAGCCTAGCCCGGGAGGTCGGCCGGAGGGCGCTGGAAGCAGATAAGGTTCAGGAGATTCTGCTGGAGGTCAACACTTCAGGCGAGCCACAGAAATTCGGATTCGGGCCGGAAGAAGTTCTAAATGCTATAGAGGTTATAAAGGATATAAAGGCGGTCAAAGTCCTGGGCCTGATGACGGTGGGGCCGCTGACTGAAGACGGTCTGAGAATAAGAAAGGCTTTCCGGAAGTTGAGAGCGATCTTCGAGCAGGCTGCCAAGCTGGGCTTCCGGAATGTTGAGATGAAATATCTTTCCATGGGTATGTCGGGAGATTTCGAGACGGCCATAGAGGAAGGCTCTAATATGGTCAGGATCGGCAGTGCCATCTTCGGGGCCCGGGGGTGACCTGCCAGCGAAATACACGAAAGGGTACGAAAAAGATTATTCCCTGGTTCAAAAAAGATCCGGGATCATACAGCGAATATTCATGCTTTCCTGGCTTCCTTCTAAAATGATAACAAGGGTTAAAGTTAAATGTTCCTTCTGGCAAATCTCATAATAGCGTTGGGAAAGGTCTTAGGCCTAGCCCTGGACATCTACATGTGGGCCATCATCATCCGGGCGCTGCTTTCCTGGGTCAACCCCGACCCTTACAACCCCATCGTCCGCCTGCTGCACAAGCTGACCGAGCCGTGCTTAAGGCCGGTCCGGAGGATCATTCCTCTGGGAGCGGTGGGGCTGGACCTGTCGCCGATGCTGGCGATCCTGGCCATTATATTCATCAAACAGTTTCTGATAACCAGCCTGATAGAGTGGGGATTCCGGCTGAAGCAAATATAACTACTGTCAATCTGCCGGGGACCATATCCGCAGATTAAACAAACGTTGTAGTGAGCGATGGCCGAACTATTTACGCAGATTAAATTGTTTTGTTTTAAAACAGCTACAGAAAAAGCAAATAAATATTCAGGCAAAATGAATCTTGGACAAATAAAAATCTGCGAAATCTGCGGATGAAAGAACTCCGGGAATAAATTACCATGATCAGAAATCCAAATTATTGGAGGGTACCATGAAGCTGACCCCTTTGGATATACGCAAACAGACCTTTAAGAAAAAGCCCATGGGCGGGCTGGATCCGGCCGAGGTCTTGGCTTTCTTAGAGATGGTGGCCGGCGAGGTGGAAGAGCTAATCCGAGAGAACACCAGCCTGGCCGAAAGGCTGGAAGGCCTGGAGACCAAGGTGGACGATTACCGCCGGATGGAGAAGACCCTTCAGGACACTCTGCTCTCGGCTCAAAAGACCTCCGAAGATCTCCGCAAGAACGCGGAACAACGGGGGGACCTGATGATCAAAGAGGCCCAGTTCAAGGCCGACCAGATAATTGGCGAGGCCCGGGCCCGCCTGATGGATTTGCAGCGGCAGATCGCCGACTTAAAGAACATGCGCAGCGGATATCTGGCCAAGTTCCGCAGCCTGCTTGATTCCCATCTGGAAATGCTGCAGTACCAGGAGATGGATTCCGGGGTCCGGATCCAGACCAACATCTTTGCTGGCAGCAAGAAGGAGGAGGCGTCCCCGGCGGCCAAGTCTCCCGAATCCTCCGGACCGCCGGCTCGGACCATGAACGAGCAGAAGCTGGCCGACATGCAGCGGATGCTGTCCACCCTGATGGAGACCGCCAAAATGACCACACCCGAGCCTCGGAAGGCCGAGGAGGCCAATTTCACTCAGACCGAGAATCCAAACAACGAGGAACCGAAATGAGCGAACTGAAACAGCGAATCCAGGAGACCGCCGACTTTCTGAAGTCAAAGACCAAGGTCGTCCCCCAGATCGGCATTATACTGGGAACCGGGCTGGGCGGGCTGGTCAAAGAGATAGAGATCATAGACACAATTTCTTACGAGACCATCCCCAACTTCCCGGTCTCCACGGTGGAGAGCCACGTCGGCAAGCTGATCTTCGGCAGGCTCTCGGGAAAATACGTGATGGCCATGCAGGGCCGATTCCATTTCTATGAAGGTTACAGCATGCAGCAGGTGACCTTTCCGGTGCGGGTGATGAAGGCTCTGGGGGTCAAGACCCTGATCGTCTCTAACGCCTGCGGCGGAGTCAACCCCTCCCATCAGGCTGGCGACATCATGCTGATCTCTGATCACATCAACCTGATGGGCGGGCATCCGCTGATCGGTAAGAACGACGAGTCATTAGGCCCGCGCTTTCCCGATATGTACAATCTGTATGACCAGGACCTGATCGCCCTGGCCGAGTCGGTGGCCCTGGAGGAGAAAATCAAAATCCGGAAGGGCGTCTACCTGGCGCTGACCGGTCCGACATTGGAGACCGGGGCCGAGTACCGGATGGTCCGCATTCTTGGCGCCGATGTGGTGGGCATGTCCACCGTGCCCGAGGTGATAGCGGCCAGACACTCCGGCCTTAAAGTGCTGGGCTTTTCCATCATCACCGATATGGGCTTTCCCGAGGCCATGAAGCCGTTGAGCCTGGAGAAGGTTATCGCGGTGGCTGGCAAGGCCGAGGTCAAATTCGTCAGGCTGGTGAAACAGGTCGTAGCCAAAATGAACGTCTAAAAAGTTTGATGGATTCAAAAAGATTAAAACGTTTTCAACCTTTTGATCATTTTTAACTTTTTCAACATCTAAGAAAGACTTTTATCATGTCGATAACCGTCGTCGGCTCCATCGCATTGGATTCTGTGAAAACCCCGTTCGGCGAGGCCAAGGAGGCCTTGGGCGGCAGCGCCCTGTATTTCTCGTCGGCCGCCAGCTTTTTCACGGCTGTCAGCCTGGTGGGCGTCGTCGGCGAGGACTTCCCCAAAGGCGACATCGAGTTCATGGCCCAGCGGGGGGTGGACCTTTCCGGGCTGGAAGTTTCAAAGGGAGAGACCTTCCGCTGGGCAGGCTCTTATGAATACGACATGAACGAGGCCAAGACCCACGCCACCCACCTCAACGTGTTCGAGACCTTCCATCCCAAGCTGTCCGAAGCCCACCAGAGCGCCGAGTTCCTGTTCCTGGGCAACATCCATCCGGCCCTGCAGCGGGAAGTGATCGGCAAGGTCAAAAAACCGCTGGCCATCGGCTGCGACACCATGAACTTCTGGATCCAGGGCAGCCGGGACGAGCTGTTGCAGACCATCAAGCTGGTGGACATCATGTTCATCAACGACGCCGAGGCCCGGATGCTGGCTGGGGTGCCCAACCTGATCAAGGCGGCCAGGGCCATCCGGGAGATGGGGCCCAAGATATTAGTGATCAAGAAGGGCGAGCACGGGGCCATGCTGTTCTCCGGCCAAACCGTATTTTCCGTCCCGGCCTTCCCGTTGGAAGACGTTTTTGATCCCACCGGGGCCGGGGATAGTTTCGCCGGCGGTTTCATGGGCTATCTGGCCTCCAAGGGGGAGCTGAACGAGCGAAACCTGCGCCGGGCCATGATCTACGGAAGCGTGATGGCCTCGTTCAACGTGGAGAAATTCTCCCTGGAGCGGCTAAAGACGCTGACCAAGGACGAGATCGAGAACAGGTTCAAGAGCTTCAAGAAGCTGTCCCATTTCGAGGAATTCGAGGCTTAACGGGACACGGATATTCTAAATGTCATACTGAGTCAGACAAGCTTGCCCGGCAATCCGAAGTATCCACCATTAACCAAAAGGAGCAACGATGATGAAAAAAATCCTGCTGTCTTTGATCGTTTTATCAGCGGCATCTTCGGGGCTTTTCGCCCAATCCGACCGCAAGACCGCGGTGGCCGTAATGCCTCTGCGGGGTTCGGATATCTCCGAGACCGAGGCCAAATTTCTCACCGAGCGGCTGGCGATAGAACTGCAAAGAACCGACAGCTTTGAAGTGCTGGAGCGCGACAAGATGGACGAAATCTTAAGGGAGCAGGGCTTTCAGCAGACCGGGGCCTGCGACGAGACCGCCTGCTTAGTGGAGGTCGGAAGGCTGCTGCCGGTTCAGAAGATGATCGGCGGCTCGGCCGGAAAGGTGGGCAATATCTTCTCGGCCCAGATCCGGCTGATAGACCTCAGGACCGGCAAGGTAGAGAGAAGCGCCACCCGCGATTACAAGGGCGAGTTGGATTTTCTGCTGACCGCCGGCATGCGGGAGGCGGCCGAGGAGCTTTCCGGGAAACTACAGGCCCAGGCCCAAACCCCGGTGCAAACCCAGGCCACGCCCCAGACCGAGGTGATGATGCAGAGGCTTTTGGAGGGACAGGCGGAGCGGGAATACAAATCCAAAGGCTGGGCGCTGTTTTGGTCTCTGGTAATACCGGGGGCCGGCAATTTTTACGCCAAGAGCTATGGCCGGTCAGCCTTCTTTTTCATCAGTTCCATCACCGCCCAGTCGGCCGCCACGGCCCAGGCGTTAAACCACAAAAGCTCGGCCGCCGGAGGCTGGGCCCTGGCCTATGTGGTATTGCGGGTGGCCGATGTGGTGGTGGCCAATCGCAGCGTCAACCGTTACAACCAAAAAGTGCGCAAGAAATACGGGCTGACCTACGAATTCCTGCCCCAGAGCAAAGAGATCAAAACAGCATTAAGCGTGCAGTTTTAAGAGAGCCTTATGTACCAAGACGTTCCCCAAAATCTTGACTTTCCCGAACTGGAAAAAAGAATACTGAAATTCTGGGAAGACAACAAGACCTTCGAAAAACTGGCGGCCAGGAACAGGTTTGTCCGCCGAAGCTTTAGCATAGGCGGAGGGTCGGCCCCAAAAATTCGTTTCAGCGACGGGCCGATCACCGCCAATAATCCCATGGGCATATAACGGGTCTGTGGGCGATCCCTAACCACATTGAAAGATAATCATGGAGCCTGATAAAAAACAAAATCCC
>JACQXR010000082.1 GCA_016208585.1 candidate division TA06 bacterium
CCTAAAGCGTAAAGCCTGCTGTGTTTTCAGTACATTGTCAACGGTCCACAAATCCCAACAAACTAACCCCTACATTCCAATCCCATGCCCGATCCAACAGAAAATAATACATCCGACCAGATGGTGAACGACCCGTCGTCCCAGTTGTTTGCTTCCTTGGCGGACTTTTACCGGGACAACGGACTCTTTCCGGAGGCCATCGCCATCTGCCAGGCCGGACTGGAGTCCCAGCCCGGCAATATCGAAGGCCGGTTGGTACTGTCCAAATGCCTGCTGGCCACCAAACAGTATGCTTTGGCCCGGGCCGAGGCGGCCAAAGTGCTTTCGGTGCAGTCCGAGAATTCGGAGGCCAAGAAGATACTTTCTCAGGCCGATTCGGCGGTCCCGGAAGCTCAGGAGGCCTTAACCGCTCTGGCTAAGACCGAAAAGGAAGCAATTCTAGAGCCTGCGCTGCCGGTAAAATCAGAGACTGAATTTGCTTTCCCTAAGACTGCAGCTAAGGTAGAAGAACCAGCCCCGGCGCCGGTGAAAATACCAGAGACGCCCGTCAAGGAAATTCCTTCCAGCCCGCTTCCGTTAATGGCCGAGCGTACGGAGCCGCAGCCCGCATTGCCTTCGGTTCCGAAAAACATCCCGGATCGGCCGGCGGAAGTCCCGCCGGCTGCCAAGGCTTCGCCGGCAGTTCCCGATAGGCCGCCGAAACTGGCGGCTGAGGAAGTCACCGAATGGCAGACCGGGTTCGGCAAGATCATGAACAACCTGGTCCAGACCCCGCAGGTCAAGGCCTGCATGCTGGTGGACGAAAATGGTTATGCGGTGGCCGACGCCGTCTCCCGTTCGGGGCAAAGCCTTTCCGAGGACAGCGCCGCGCTTTCCGCCAATATCTTCAAGACCGCTTTTGAAGCCCTGAAGAAAATAAAACTGGGCGAGTTGGAACGGATAGTGATAGAGACTGGGGATGAGAAGATATTCCTGCGCCAGGCCGGGCGGATGGTGCTGATGATCTCAGCCGACTCCTCGGCCAAGGTGGGACTGGTGATGGTCAACAGCAAACGGGCGGCGGAACAGGCGGAAAACATGGCCAAACGAGACCCCAACCGCTGATCGTTTCAGCCTGAGACGGGAAATACAGATCATAAAAGCAAACGCTATGAAAGAAACACTGAATCAAATAAACGAGATCTCCGGGGTCAAAGGCAGCCTGGTGGTGGATAACGAGGGTTTGGTGATCGCCTCCAACCTGATGTCGGGCCTGGAGGAGAGGACCATCAGCGCCATGGTGGCCGGTATCTACCAGGAAATAATCCGGGCCATTCGGCCGACCGAAGGAGCGGAGCTTTCCGGGGTGCAGCTTTCGGCCAGCGAAGGCAGCATCATATTCCTGTGTGCGCCGGAATGCATCCTGACCGTGATCACCGAGCCCGGGGCCAATATCGGCTTGGTCTCAATCAAGATGAAAGCCAGCCTGGAACGTTTAATGAAAATTTTATGACCAATCTCCAGTTCGTCATCTCGGAAGAGGTCACCATAGCGGTGGAACGGGAGATGGCCGTGTACATCAAGTCCTCCCGGGCCAAATGCGCCATCCTTTTGTCCAAGAACGGTCACCTAATCAGCCAGTCCGGTTATATCACCGATTTCAACCTACAGCCGATCTCGGCCCTGATCGGAGGCATCTTTTCTTCCACCCAGGCCCTGGCCCATCTGGTGCATGAGGAAAAGTTCAAGGTGATGTTCCAAGAGGGCTCGAAATGGAACGTCTATTTCTGCCTGGTAGCCGAACATTTTATTTTGGCCACCATCTTTGATAAATCAACGGTGGTGGGCATGATCCGCCATGCCGCCGCCGAAGCCGAGAAAACCCTGGCTCCGCATCTGGAAAAGACCCTGAGTGACGAAGGCGACAACGCCCCTCTGGCGGATGAAGAAATCGCGGAACCGGCATCAGCCGGGAGACAGGAAAAGCAGGAAATAATTTTGCCTGACCTGAACAAGGAAGTGGAGGATGCCCTGTCCAAGCTGTTCTCCTGACGGCGCGCTGTTTAAATCCAAAAGCCTTAACCATTCAATTCAAATAAGATCATGTCTTTAATCAACTATTCATCCAAAGAGATCGCCTGCAAGTTAGTCTATTACGGGCCGGGCCGCTGCGGCAAGACCACGAACCTTCAGTATATCTACGGAAAAATTCCGGATGAGAAGCGAAGCTCCATGATCAGCCTGGCCACCGAAAAGGACCGCACCCTGTTCTTTGATTTTTTGCCTTTGGAACTGGGAACCATCGCCGGTTATAAGACCAGGGTCCAGCTTTACACCGTGCCCGGCCAGGTATTCTACAACTCCACCCGCAAATTAGTGCTGCAGGGTGCGGACGGAGTGGTGTTCGTGGCCGATTCCCAGGTGGACCTGTGGCAGGAGAACCAGGAGAGCCTCCATAACCTGCGGGACAACCTGGCCGGCCTGGGGATGGACATTTACAAGATACCTTTGGTGATGCAGTACAACAAACGGGACCTGTCAAATATCATGCCGGTGGCCGACCTGAACGCCGGGCTGAATTTCAGGCGGGCCCACCATTTCGAAGCGATAGCCACCACCGGGGTTGGGGTGTTTGACACCCTAAAGACCATCAGCGCGCTGGTGCTGCAGTCGCTTTCCGCCAAATATAAAAAGTAAAAACATAATCTCAATAATGGCATCTCTAAGGAACCAGCGAATTACAGGAATAATTCAATAGTTCTATAGTTTCTGTAAAATAATTAGTAAGTCCTTATTCACCATATTATCACCAAACAAACAAAAAACTTTTAACAAGGAGTAAAACAATGGTTTCCACACAACTGCTGAAAGAACTTCCGCTTTTTGCCGGACTGACCGAAGATGAACTAAAGTCGTTATCGGCGATCTGCCAGGAAAAGGAGTTGAAAAATGGAGAGATCGTCTTTACGGAAGGCAGCGCAGCCAACGAACTCTTCATTTTAGAAGCCGGGGCGATAAATGTGCAACTTAAGGTTGCCCCGTATGTTGACCATCTCACAGTGCATACAGTTACCCCAAAAGAAATATTCGGTGAATTGGCTTTTATTGATGATGTGCCCCGATCGGCCACAACGAAGTGCGTCAAAGATTCCAAGGTTGTAATTATCAACCAATCTGAGTTTGAGGGTTTGGTAAAAAGGTACAGCCATATTGGCGAGGTGGTTTACCGAAATATGGCTGTTACCATGAGCTTAAGGTTAAGAAATGCCGATAAACAGATCAAGGAGTTTTGGTCTAAGATTTTTGAAGCTCAATCTCCTGCTTTTGCCAAGATGTTTGTTATCTGACAGAGGCTAGTTTAGTGGACGGGGGAGGGATTTTTCGGTTTCGGTTAATCCGGGGCTGTAGAACCCTCCCACGATCATGGTTTGAAGATTTTTAACTTGTGGTGGATAAACTATGAAATGCCCCAAATGCAATTTTGAAAGAAAGAGGAAACAATGGATAGGAAAGCTGAAGAAATCATCAAAAAGATTGCTCAGGCCCTTGTCAAAGGGTATCAGCCGGAGAAAATCATTCTTTTTGGTTCCTATGCTTATGGAGAACCGAACAGCCAAAGCGACATCGATCTGTTGATCATCAAAGAAACCGAGCAGACATTCTTTAAACGGCTTTTAGATGTCCGGAGATTGGTTTCCGAGATCAGGAGAGGATATCCGTTCGAGCCTTTAGTGTTCACTCCCGAGGAAATCGAAGCCCGGCTGAAATTGGGAGACCCGATATTTGCGGAAATTTTCAAAAAAGGAGAAGTTATTTATGCCAAATGACAGGGAATCCCTTTTCGCCGACGACTGGTTCAAAAAAGGGAAGAAGGATCTGGAAAGAGCAAAATTGAGGGCGCAGGAGAATGACCTGGAAGATGCGGCATTCCATCTTCAGCAAGCCATCGAGAAGTACCGCAAAGGCTATCTCTTGTCAAAAGGCTGGGCGCTGCAAAAAATACACGATTTGGAATTTCTCCTCGATGAAGCGCTAAAATATAATCCGGGATTGGAAAGATTCAGATTGTTGTGCCAAGGGGCCACTGGTTATTATCTTGCCGAACGATATCCATTTCCCATAGCGGAACCGAAACCGGAAGCGATCATGGAAAATTTAGCCGATGCCGAAGCCCTGATTGAAATGCTTTTGGAAGAAAACATATGAAATGCCCCAAATGTAATTTTGAGAATCCCGAGGGCCTAAAGTTCTGCGGAGAGTGCGGAGCCAACTTGGCCGAGGCGCGCCGGGCCGAGGAGCTGGAACTCCGGCTCAAGCAGGTGCACAGCTATATCCCCCAAGAACTGGCCGAGAAGATAGCCCGAAGCAAAGGCCAGATTGAGGGCGAACGCAAGCAGGTCAGCGTGCTCTTTGCCGACATCTCCGGCTTTACGGCCATGTCCGAGGTATTGGATCCCGAAGAGGTAAGCGAGGTGATGAACGAGCGCTTTAGGGCGTTGGTGGGAATAGTCTACAAATACGAGGGCACCATAGACAAGTTCATCGGCGATTGCATCATGGCCATCTTTGGGGTGCCGGTGGTTCACGAGAACGATGCCGAAAGGGCAGTGAGGACGGCCTTGGACATGCGAAAGTCTTTGGAACAGTTTAACCAGAGCTTGGAGAGAGACAAGAAAAAAGCGATCCCTGATCTGAGCCTTCATATCGGGATCAACTCCGGAGCTGTGATCGTGGGCAATATCGGCTCGGATTTGCGGATGGACTATACGGTAATGGGAGACACGGTGAATCTGGCCTCCAGGCTTGAGGGCGCGGCCAAATCCGGCCAGATATTCATCTCCAAGAAGACATATCAAATGACCAAAGGTTTGTTTGAATTTAAGGAGCTTGAGCCGCTGACTTTGAAGGGCAAACGGCAGCCGGTGCCTGCCTATGAGGTTCTGGGATATAAAGAGAGGGCCAGGCCTGTTAGGGGAATAGAGGGAGGGTCTTCTCCAATGAGTGTGGGTGATTTTAGGTGATTTTGGGCTACTTACAGGGGAGGAAGCGTGCAGGTCAGTACCTTCAACCGTAAGTATTCCTCGTCTCTCAAACCATACGCCCTGCGCTGAATAACCCTGATC
>JACQXR010000083.1 GCA_016208585.1 candidate division TA06 bacterium
GATGTGCCATTCTCAACCGCCTGGCTCAAATAGGTATGCCGGTGTCATATAAGGTTGCTGTCTAATCATCGATTTATCAGGGGATGCTGTATCTTTACAATCTTTGCGCAACAAAGCCGATTATATTTATAAAATTATGATTATTCCGTAAATTCGCTTACGCTTACCTGCCAACGGCGGGGCGCAAGCACGGCGGATCAGCCTAGGGCTGAGAGTGCCGTAGCTTCAGCGGTGGCACAAGCATTGCGCGGCGGACAGGCCCGTGGGGCTCCATTGCCCGGCGACCGTCCATCCCTTTCCTATCGGGATCGGGACGATTCATCCGCCGCGCATTAGCGAAGGTTAAAACGGGCGGTGAACCACATTCCGCGCGCAGGGATTCATGATCCCGGTTATTGGGGAAACAGCTCGCCGAGAGAAACATCGTTTTTCTTGATGATTTTATACTTTCTTTTTTGCCGGCTACCGGTGAAGCCTATGAAGCCGAGTTTTCTCAACAACGTCAAATATTGGTAGAGGCTTTGTTGTTTTATCTTCGAAATCCTGGCTATAGTGGACATATCAACGAGTCCGTGTTTGAGCACGATATCCTTCACCCGGTTTATTTTTTTGACCTTGCGCAGTATTGGTCGACAATGGTTGTATCTCGGCGGCGGCTTTTTAATCTTATTGATTTTTCTGAATGCCGCCAAACTGCCCCAGTTTCTTATTATGCTTGAATACAGCGACCCCGGTTTGCCTATCAACTCATCGGAATGCGGATGCCGTTTAAGTTTTTTTACGATCCGATAATATTTCCCAAGGCACTTGCCTTTTCTGATTCCCCCCTGAATCAATCTCCAATCGATGCCATAAAAATTTATCAAATAATTTAATGACTGCGGGACAATTCGCAATTCCTTACAGACCTTTTTCTTCGAATAATTTCTTTGAATCGATGCGATCAGCCGGCCTTTATTGATCATCTTCCAAACGATGCCATACTGGCTCATCAAAAAAAATGACGACTGCGGGGTAATTCGCAATTCCCGGCAAACCTTTTCCTGGGTAATGTTTCTTTGAATCGATGCGATAATATCTTTTTTGCTGTATCTTCTGAGGAGCTTTATTTTTCTGTCCTTGATCGGAATATCCCGGCAAAGCCCCAGCCTTTCGCCCTCGACCAATAATTGCCTGACTCTTTCTCTGGTAATGTTCATTATCTCCGCCACTTTGCATATGGAGTAATGCGTTTCGTAAAGATCTTTCGCCCGGTTTATTTTTTCAACGATATCGCTTTTGGACGATGCTCGCGCTGACTCGTGCTCTTCGTCCTGCCTATGAGTACTGGAGGCAAAATACCTTTGGAGTTGGTAATGTTTTTTTAAAAAGCTCTCGATCTCTTTCTGCGGCACGTTGCATATTTCACTTATTTCCCGCATGGGAAAACCATTTTCGAACAGGCTGACGGCTTTCCTGCATTCCATTTTTGTTAAACTGTCGCTTCCATATACTTTTTGCTTTGATTTTTTCCTACTGTCCCGATAGTCAATGAAGCCCAGCGAATCTGCCTTTTTTAAAAAATGCCGGAAATAGTTGGAATTTACGTTCAATATTTCGGATGCTCTATGCAAAGTATGATGAATAATATATACGTCGGCGACATAATTGCTGATTCTGTCGCATATTATATACTGTTCGTCTTTCTTATCAGCATTGAAATTGATTCCTTTTTCATAGATGAAGTCCCGGATAAATTTTTTGATTTTATCCGCTTTTCCCAAACCGCCACGGGTTAAATGATGCTGTTTAGTATTTTCTTTCATGAATTTATAAACCTTTGCAGTGATCGTTCATATCCCAGCGACACTATCTTGACGCTGAATGCGCTCCTGTTTTCTAGTGCGCCTCGAACCAGTTATCCCCCTCGCCCATCTCCACCACGATCGGCACCGAAAGCTCCACCGCGTTCTCCATCTCGTGTTTCACTATTTTTTTCACCTTGGCCAACTCATCCTTCTGCACCTCAAACAGCAGTTCGTCGTGGACCTGCAGTATCATCTTGCTTCTTAACTTCTCATCTTCCAATCTTCTTGAAATATTCACCATGGCCAGCTTGATCAGGTCGGCCGCCGTGCCCTGGATGGGGGTGTTGACCGCGGTCCGCTCGGAAAAGTTGCGGCGCTGGCCGTTCTCGGAATTGATCTCCGGCAGGTAGCGCCTTCTGCCCAGCATGGTGCAGACGTAGCCGTCCTTTTTGGCCTGGGCGATGGTCAGGGCAATCCAGGCCTGGACCTGGGGGAACTGGTTGAAGTAATGCTCGATGAAACGGGAGGCCTCCTCCACCCCTATTCCCAGTTGTTGGGAAAGCCCGTAGGGGCCCATGCCGTAGACGATGCCGAAATTGATGGCCTTGGCCTTGCGCCGCATGTCGGGCTCCGCCTGATCCGGCTTGACCCCAAAAACAGCGGCGGCCGTCTCGCTGTGGATGTCCCGGCCCGATTTAAAGGCTTGTCTTAGATGCTGGTCGCCCGAAAGATGGGCCACTAACCTTAGTTCCACCTGGGAATAATCGGCCGAAAGCAGCAAAGAACCCTTGGGGGCGATGAAGCCCTTGCGGATCTCCCGGCCCACCCCTTCCCGCATCGGGATGTTCTGGAGATTGGGATCGGAGGAGGAAAGGCGGCCGGTCTCGGTTAAAGCCTGGTTGAAGGTGGTATGTAGCCGGCGGGTCTTGGGATCGGCGACCAGGGGCAGGGCATCGCTGTAGGTGGATTTCAATTTGTAGAGCTGCCGGTAATCCAGGATCAGCTTGGGCAGTTCGTGGTGCAACGCCAGCTTGGTCAGCGCGTCCATGTCGGTGGAATAGCCGGTCTTGGTCTTCTTGCCCTGGTCGATCTTCAGTTTTTCAAAAAGGATCGTTCCCAGCTGTTTTGGGGAATTAAGGTTGAACTCTTCTCCGGCCATCCGGTAGATCTCTTTTTCCAACTTGGTTACCTGCCGCTCCAGTTCCTTGGACATCTGGCTGAAGACCGGGATGTCCAAAAGGATCCCCTCTGTTTCCATCCCGGCCAAAATCTTCACCAGTGGCATCTCTATTTTCTGGAACAATTCTCCCAGTTCCTTGTACTTCAACTCCGGTTCGAATTTTGATCTCAGCGAAACCACGGCGTCGGCCCGCCGGGCCATCAGCTCGTCGGTCAATCCCGGCTCGGCCGAGAAATCAAGCTCGGTCTGCTTCTTAAAAATCCCGGCCGGCAGGGCCAGGCTGACCCCCAAATGCCCCTCGGCCAAAACCTCCAGCGACCGGTGGCCACGGCGGGAAGGGTCCAACAGATAGGAGGCGATCATGGTGTCAAACATCGTCCCATTCAACTGGATCCCGGCCAAAGACAGGGCTTTGATGGCCGTCTTCAGGTCGTGTCCGGTCTTGGCTATTTCCGGGTCCTCAAATGATTTTTTAAGAGTTTTGATGTCCGGGCCGCCGATCATTAAAGCCTGTCCCCGGCTGAACAGGCACAGTTTTACCGGCCGTCCCTCGGCCGCCTCTATCACCAGGCACATCTCGCCTTCCCGCTGCAGCCGCCCCGCCAGCAGCTCCAGCTCCGCCTTGCCGGTGACCGCCTGGGGGGCCACTTTCTTGATCTGCCCGGAGACGAACTCGTGGTAAAGAGAATTGAATTCCAGTTCCTTAAAAAGTCTGGCCAAAATTTCCTGGTCGGGCTGGTGGGATTTAAGCGAGGTCAGCGCGATGTCGGGAAGCTGGTCCAGATGGAGGGTGACCAGCTCCTTGCAGAGCAGGGCCTGGTCTTTGTGCTCCTGCAAAAGATTCCTTATCCGGGGCTTTTTAACTTGATCCAGGTTTTTATACAACTCGTCGAACGACCCGAACTGGTGGATCAGCTCGGTGGCCGTCTTGGGGCCGATGCCCGGCACCCCGGGCACATTGTCGGCCGCGTCCCCGGAGAGGGCGAAGATGTCTTTGATCTTTTCCGGAGAAACTCCGTATTCCTTGTTGACCTCCTCCGGGCCGTAAATGGATTCGTCGCTTTTGCCCACCCGGGGCCGGATCACCTTGATGCGCTCCGTCACCACCTGCAGCAGATCCTTGTCCCCGGTGGCGATGTAGGACATCCAGCCCTTGGCCTCGGCCTGTTTGGCCAGGCCGGCCAGCACGTCGTCGGCCTCGTAACCGTCCTGTTGCAGCACCGCGATGTTCAGGGCGTTCAGGATCTCCTTGATCCGGGGCAGCTGGGCGCGCAGTCCCTCGGGCATGCTTGGGCGCTGGGCCTTGTATTCGGCGTACTTGCGGTCGCGGAAAGTGGGAGCCGAAGTGTCGAAGGCCACACCGATGTAATCGGGCTGGTGTTCCTTGATCATCCGCATCAGCATGTTGGTGAAGCCGAAAGAGGCGCTGGTGTTCTCCCCCTTGGAGTTTATCAGGGGGTTGCGGATGAAGCCGAAATGCGCCCGGTAGGCCAGGGCGGTGCCGTCGACCAGGATCAGTTTGGGCATCAGGTTATCTTGCGTTGATTGAATGTTCTTGTTTTAAGAACAAATGGCTATACAGTTTTAATTATACCTTTAAACCCGGCCAAAATCAAGCACTTTTTCAAGGGGGTGTGGTAGCATAATAATTTTTTAAATATCTTTGCCTTCCGGTGGTATTGCTTGTGCTGCCCGGTCTGCTTTTGGCCGCCGGCATAGATTTCAGCGCCTCGGTGGATCAGACCACGGTGGGCTTGGGCGAGCAATTCACTTTGACCGTCAACGTCCAGGGCGAGGATATGGCCTCGGTGCCCAAGCCCCAGCTGCCGGACCTGCCGGATTTCAACGTCCTGGGCAACTCCTCCTCTCAGTCCACCAGTTTTCAGATCATCAACGGCAAGATGTCCAAACAGGCTTCGGTCAATTTCATCTATTACCTCAGCGCCAAGAAGACCGGCAAACTGACCTTAGGGCCCTGTATCCTGAAATACAACGGCCAGGAATACCAAAGCCAGGACATTAACATCGAGGTGACCAAATCTGCCCAGGCCCGCCCCCAACAGTCCGGCCAAAGCCCTAAAGCCTCCCATGCCCGCATCCCGTTGGACGGTAACCTCTATCTTTCGGTCTATTGCAATAAAAAAACCATCTACCTGGGGGAGCAGGTCAACGTCGAATTCGTCCTCTACAACCGTTTTCAGATCAACGGCCTGAACCTGGCCGAACAGCCTTCCTTCGGCGGGTTCTGGACCGAAAACATCTATGACGCCCAAAAGATCGAATTCAAGCGCCAGACTGTTGACGGCAAACAATTTGACGTGTTCCTGCTCAAAAAAACGGCCCTGTTCCCCATGACCAGCGGACAGCTGGAGATCAAACCTATGGCGCTGAACGTGGAGATCGTCCAGCGTTCCCGGGATATATTTGATTTTTTCGGGACCACCCAGAATGTGAAGGTGGAATCCAAACCAATTCATTTGACAGTGCTTCCCCTCCCGGAAAACGGCAAACCAGCAGAGTTCACCGGTGGGGTGGGCAGCTTTGCCATGACTGCTGAACTGGATAGATCCTCCACCACCGGCAGCGAGCTCATCAACCTGACCATCAAGGTTTCCGGCGCCGGGAATATAAGGTTGATCGAGAAGCCTGTGATCCCTGCCACCACGGGCTTGAAGATACTGGACCCGGAGATCAAGGACCAGGTCCAAACATCAGGCGACGTCATCAAGGGTTCCAAGAGCTTCCGCTATCCCATCATTCCCCAGGCCGACGGCAAGTACGTACTCCCGGCCATAAAGATGGCCTATTTTGACCCCGGCGACAAAAGCTACCATACCCTCCAGTCCAAAGTTTTGGAATGCACCGCTTCCGGCTGCACCCCCAATGCCCCGCTGGTGGAGGCTACCGGCCTGAAGGTGCTGGGCGCCGACATCAATTACCTCAAACCCGACAGAACGGAGATCAGACCATTCAAGTCGTCACCTTGGTGGCTGCTGGGATCGGGGTATTTTATATCATTTGCCTTGCGGGGCTTTTCATTCCTCTACCGGGCCCACCGCAACAAGCTGGACAGCGACCGGGGCTATGCTCGCAAATATAAATCCGGGGCCCTGGTCAAAAAGAGATTGAAGGCCGCCGTAAGGCTTTTAAAAGATAATCCGGACCAGGAGTTTTACGCTTCGCTTTTCCATGCGGTTTTGGGATACGTGGGCGACCGCTGCAATCTGGATACCCACGCCCTTTCCAAGGAGCAGCTTAAGGCCGAGCTTTTGCGCCTGAACCTGACGCCCGATCTGGCGGATAAGATCATCGAGATGGTAGAGCAATGCGATATCGCTAGGTTCTCGCCCGACCAGGCCGCTTACAAAACGCCCCGGGACCTGTTCGACAGGTCACGGGAGATATTGAACCAACTATAGTCTCTAAATTCAATTCTCGAAATCATGTTAACTAATCTCTTACTGCTTTTTACTGTGGCCTTAAGCCCGGCCGGATCATACAACCTGGGCAACAAGCATTACAGCCAAAACGACTATTCCCAAGCCGTGGCCGCTTACCAGGAGGCCTTGCGGTCAGGGCCCGACGCTTCGGTTCTGTATAATCTGGGAAACGGCTATTTCAAGAGCGGCCGGATCGGCCTGGCCGTTGCCAGCTACCGCCGGGCCCGGTATCTAAGCCCCCGGGACAAGGACATCAGCGCCAACCTTGATTTTGTCCGCAGCTACCGGGCCGACAAGATACTGACCATGCCCGATCCCTTTTCAAAATTCCTTTATGGGTTGTTCCATTTTTTTCGGAACACGAAGCATCCCTTTCGGCCCTGGTCTGTTTCTGCTTTAGTGTTTTGATGCTGGCCTTTTTCATAATTTACGGCAAAAAGGTTTATGCGTACATTTCTATATTCTGGGTTTTGGCCTTCCTGTTTTTTCTGATCAGCCTCTTGACCTGGCGCAGCCAGCACCAGCGGCTCCCGGTGGTGATCATCGCGGCCGAGGTCAGCGCCTTGAGCGGCCCGGGCCCGGAATACAAGCAAATCATCCTGGTCCACGACGGCACCGAGGGACAGATAAAAAAGACCAGGGGCGATTACCTGCTGATCCAGATGCCCGGGGGCATCGGCGGCTGGGTAAAGAAGGAAGAAGTGGAAAGAATTTTTTAATAACGAAAACAATAAAGTAGCCCAGCCCTTAAGGGCTGGGCTAATGATTAACACTATTCCATTTTCTTAGAGATCAGTACTTCGCCGCCACCGGCATTCTCCGGCCAGAACCAAAAGCTTTGCTGGTCACTTTCAAACCCGGCGCGGCCTGCCGCCTTTTATACTCGCTGTTGCGCACGGCTTTGATGACCCAGTCCACCACCGTCGGCTTGAAACCGCGCTTGATTATCTCCTCCCGCGACCTGCCTTCCTCCAGGTAAAATTCCAGGATCGCATCCAGCAGCGGGTAGGGCGGCAGGGTATCCTGGTCCTTTTGGTTGGGCTTAAGTTCGGCCGAGGGCGCTTTTTTGATGATGGCCCTGGGGATCACCTCTCTATGCCGGTTGACATGATCTGCCAGTTTATAGACCAGCGTCTTGGGAACATCCGAGATCACCGAGAGCCCGCCGCTCATATCGCCGTACAGTGTGCAGTAGCCCACCGCCATCTCGCTCTTGTTTCCGGTGGAAAGGACAATGTGCCCGAACTTGTTGGAGCAGGCCATCAGCAGATTTCCCCGGATGCGGGCCTGGATGTTCTCTTCGGCCAGCCCGGATTTAGCGCCCTTGAAGGTATTTTTGAGCGAGGTTAGGTATTTTCGGTAAAGCCCGGAAATGGGGATGACCTTGAACTCTATCCCCAGGTTCTCCGCCAGTTTTCTTGAATCGTCCACGCTGCCAGGCGAGGAATAGGGCGAGGGCATGGAGATGCCCAGCACGTTTTGGGGACCCAGCGCCTCGGCCGCGATACAAGCCACCAGGGCCGAGTCTATTCCCCCGGAAAGCCCGATCACTGCCTTGTGAAATCCGGTCTTTTCAAGATAATCCCTCAGGCCCAGGACCAGGGCCTGATAGACATCCCCGGCCGGGTCGGGTTTTGGCCATTTGATTGACGACCCAAAGAAATCGGTGTCAACGACCTTCAGCCCCTCTTCAAATGCCTTCATCATCAGGACCAGCTGCCCGGCTTCGTTCACAACAAAACTGCGGCCGTCGAAAACCAACTCGTCGTTGCCGCCTACCTGGTTCACGTAGATGAACGGTTTGCGGTATTTTTTCGCCAGCCGGGTGAATAGTCCTGACCTAAGATCGGCTTTGCCCATCTCAAAGGGCGAGGCCGAAAGATTGATGAATACTTCAGCCCCGGCCTTGGCGAGTACTTTGATCGGATCGGTCTGATAAGGGATTCCTTTGGGCCACAGTGCCGCATCGTTCCAGGCATCCTCGCAGATGGAGATCCCCAGTTTTTGGCCCTTGAACTTTATCGCGGAAACTTTTTCCGCCGGCCTAAAGTAACGGGTTTCGTCAAAGACGTCGTAGGACGGCAGCAAAGTTTTGTGCTGGGTGAAAATGACCTTGCCCCGGTGGATCAACAGTGCCGAGTTATACAGTTTCCCGGAATTCACTTCCTCGGCCAGTATCGGCGCCCCAATCAGTATCCCAATGTCCGGCCGCTTGCTCGACATCTTAGCAATGTCCTTGATTGCCTGCTCAGTCTTCCGCAGGAACCAGTCCTTTTCCAAAAGGTCGCGGGGCGGGTAGCCGGTCAAAAACAGTTCGGGAAAAACTAAAAGATCGGGCTTCTCTCCGGTGCTGGACATTAGGGTCGTGGCGACCTTGGCAAGATTTCCGTCTATGTCTCCCACCACCGGGTTATATTGGCAAAGGGCTATTTTCACCTATTTTTTGACCTTCAGTAAAATTGTGTTGATAGCTAACTTTGGCAAATACGCCTGAATAAACATATCCCCATCATACGATAGCCTGAAGGCTATCGCTATAAGCCATCAAGGCCTCTGACGAGGCCTGCCAAAGTAGCCCGATTTATCGGGGTTGATGATTTCCTAGCGCAAGTTTCCTAGTTACGAAATGCAAGAAAGCCTAACTTCATATTTCTAAAGGCGTTACGTATTATTAAATGTATTATATAACTTAGTAAGCTCGTTATTCTATAACGACAGTCAATCCCTGTCCTTGAGAAGCC